>JAAYDG010000034.1 GCA_012729355.1 Clostridiales bacterium | reverse complement strand
GCTCGCAATTGGAGCGGATGATGGGAATCGAACCCACGCCATCAGCTTGGAAGGCTGAGGTTCTGCCATTGAACTACATCCGCAAAATATTGGAGCGGAAGACGAGATTCGAACTCGCGACCCTCGCCTTGGCAAGGCGATGCTCTACCCCTGAGCCACTTCCGCATATTTGGTGGAGGGAGATGGATTCGAACCATCGAAAGCTCAGCTAACGGATTTACAGTCCGCCCCCTTTGGCCACTCGGGAATCCCTCCATATTGGAGCTGGCGATCGGAATCGAACCAACAACCTGCTGATTACAAATCAGCTGCTCTACCGTTGAGCCACGCCAGCGTGCGTGTCGTTAAAAATTGGCGACCTGGATCGGGCTCGAACCGACGACCTCCAGCGTGACAGGCTGGCATTCTAACCAACTGAACTACCAGGCCACTCGTGGTGGGCGCAACAGGGCTCGAACCTGTGACCCCTTGCTTGTAAGGCAAGTGCTCTCCCAGCTGAGCTATGCGCCCACGGCGTTTCTAACTATCTGACACATTTATAGATGATACAGTAGGAACCGTTGACTGTCAAGAACATTTTCGGGTCCCGAAAAAAGATTTTTCCGGACGAATTTTATCGGAAGCAATGCTCGCCAAGCCTCGATTTTCAATACTTTATAGCGCCATCAACACGAAATTCAAAACGAACAATCCGCTGCAGATCCACAGGACGCCGCTCACGTCCCGCGCCTGTCCGAGCACTACTTTTGTCATGCAATAAAAGATGAATGCCGTAGCGATCCCGTAAGAAATATTATAGCACAACGCCATGAAAATTGCGGCAAAAAATGCAGGAATCGCCGTGGATAAATCTGCCCAGTCGATTTTGTTGAAGGAGGATAGCATCATGATCCCCACCATGATCAGCACCGGAGCGGTCGCTTGTGCGGGAACCAGTCCTACCAGCGGGGAGAGCACGATGCAGGACAGGAACAATCCCCCCGTAACAACGGATGTCAGTCCTGTTCGACCCCCCGCACCGATCCCGGCAGTGCTCTCCAAATAAGTCGTTACATTCGAACACCCCAAAACGGAACCGGCAAGTGTCCCGCAAGCATCGGCGAACAAGGCTTTTTCCAGCTTGGTTCGACCGCCGCCATGGTTTTTATCCTGCGTCTGAAGCCTCTCCATTTCCTCGTCGGAAAATATGCCGGACTGCCGGCCCGTGCCCAAAAACATACCGATCGTATCAAAGATGTCCGACAAGCTGAACGCGAAGACCGTCATGATCACCGTGGGCAACCGCCCCGCATCGGAGAACAGGGCGCCCAGTCCTTTAGGTCCGAAGGCTACCAGGAAAGTTTGCTTCAGTTCCCCCAAAGACTGCAGGATCCCTCGGGTAAAAGACAGTTCCGGCACATTCGTGATGCCGGCAAGGATGCTCAATGCCGTCGTGACGAGGATCGCCAACAGAATAGCGGCTCGGAACTTTCGAAGCAAAAATACCGTAAGGAGAACAAATCCCGTCAACGCCAGCAACGTTTCGGGATTGCCCAGCGTGGCCAAAGCAGGCACCGCGGAACCGTTTCCTACGGCATTGCCATCCAGGAGCTCATAAGTGCCCGGACTCATGGTAAACGTCAGGAAACCGGCGTTTTTGATGCCCACATAAGCAATAAAAACACCGATCCCGCCGCCGATAGCAATCTGCAGCTCCTGGGGAATCGCAAGCAGGATGGCCTTCCGAATATTGGTGATCGTGATGAATAGATTAATCAACCCGCAGAGAAACACCATGGCAAAGGCTTCCTGCCATGAAAAGCCCAGCGTTCCGCAAACAGTAAAGACCAGAAATGAAGAAAGACCGATGCCCGGTGCCAGCGCATAAGGCACATTCGCATAGAGACCCATGATCAGGGTCGCTGCGGCCGAAGAAAGGATGACGGCAAGAAAGACGCCGCCGTAAGGCAGCGGATTATCCGGTGTACCGGCCTGCACCAGCGTGGATGGGATCACGAAGATCGCATACGCCATCGCAAAGAATGTGGTTAAGCCGGCTACCACTTCCCGGGATACTGTCGTCCCGTTCTCCTTCAGTTGAAATCGTTTTTCCATCTTCTGCTCTTATTTGCCCTTGATCTTGTCGATCAGAAAAATCAGCAGACAAGCGCCTGCAACAGCAACGATTATCGTGGCCACAGGACTATTCGCCGAAAATCCCAAAAGGCCAAACAAAAGGCTGCCGAAAAAGCCTCCCAGAATACCGATAATGATGTAAAACAGCACTCCCGCCGATTTATTCATCAGTCTGCCGGCGATCCAGCCGGCCAATCCGCCGATCAGAATCGTAATGATTGTGTTGATGATATTACCCATTGCTTCCCTCGTTTCCGTTCATTCGCTCCTGATTATTATACGAAGGGACGGAACCCCTGTCAAACTACAGCAGCTTTTCCGTCCGGTCCAGGATCGGCGGCATGCCGTTGTTCAGGTCCGCCAGCAGCCCGGCCACCTGTTCGTGATACTCGGTTTCATACTGCAGTGTCACATCCACTGCCTGCGCATACACGATACGCTCGACAGTGAAAGGCCGATCCTGTTCCAAATTTTGAATCTTGCCCAGGATCGTGTAGGGTAGCCGAACCTGCAGCACTGTCATATCCCGTACCGGATGGATCCCTGCTGCGGCCAGCGCCTGTCTTGCAGTCTCCGTGTAGGCACGCACCAGACCTCCGGTTCCCAGCTTCGTTCCCCCGTAGTAGCGGGTGACGACGCAGACCAGATTCGTGAGACCCTCCCGAACCAGCATTTGAAGTATGGGAGGCCCGGCGGTGCCTTGGGGTTCTCCGTCGTCGGAAGTCCATTGCAGTTCCATCTGTTCTCCTGCGATGAACGCCGGAACATGATGGGTCGCCGTCCGGTGCAGATCCCGGATCTTCCGAATGTAGGCCTCGGCTTCTTCCCTGGAGAGGATCGGTGCAATATATCCGATAAACCTGGAGCGGTGGAACACCTCTTCGGCCGTCGCTTCTTTTTTTACCGTCGTGTACCGGATCAATGGGAACCTCTCCTTCTATGATACGATGAATGCTTCGAACCGCTTCCGGTCGGCCCGATCCAAGGCCACGGTAAGGAATGTGCCTTCTTCCCGATGGGTCAGGATTCGGGGATGCGTCTGCTTGCAGAGATAAGAGACCAGGTCGCCCCTGCTGTAAGGGATGAGCACGTCGACCTCTGTGCTGTCGACAAACAGCAGTTCTTTGATACGGGCCAGCAGTTCATCGTACCCCTGACCGGTCTTCGTGGAAATCGCCAGCGCATTTTTCCCGTAGGCAGGCAGTGAGTACCCCGGCATCAAATCGATTTTGTTGAAGAGCAGAAGCTTGGGTTTGTCTCCGGCGCCCAGTTCCCGAAGCACCTTATCGGTGACTTCGATGTGAAAATCCGCCTCCGGGAAATTGGCATCCACCACATGAAGCAGCAGATCTGCTTCCACCACTTCTTCCAGGGTAGAGCGAAACGCCTTGACCAGCGTATGAGGCAACTTGCTCACAAACCCCACGGTGTCGATCAGGAGAAACCGATGACGATCTTCCGTGGTGATCAGGCGACGGGAAGCATCCAGCGTGGCGAAGAGCATGTCTTTTTCCAGCACCTGCTTGTCCGGTCTGTTTTCCATGGCCAGCATGCGGTTCATGATCGACGACTTTCCGGAATTGGTATAACCCACGAGAGCCACAACAGGGAGGTCGGATCGTTCGCTTTGCGCCCGCTGGATTTTTCGATGGCCTTGGTGTTCTTCCGTTTCCCTTCGGATCTCATCGATCCTCTTTTGGATATGCCTGCGGTCGGTCTCCAGTTTCTTTTCGCCCGGACCTCGGGTGCCGATGCCGCCACCCAGACGAGACAAAGATTTTCCCAGTCCCGTCAGCCGAGGCAGCCGGTACTGAAGCTGTGCCGTTTCCACCTGTAATTTCCCCTCTCGGGACGTGGCGCGGGCGGCAAAAATATCCAAAATAAGCAGCGTACGGTCAATGACCGATACAGAAGCGATCTCTTCCATATTCCGAAGCTGGATCCCGGTCAATTCATCGTTGGCGATGACCAGATCCGCCTCCATGGTATGGCATAACTCTGCCAGTTCTTGCAGTTTCCCTTTCCCCACATAGGTACGGGGGTGGATTTTTTCTAAGTTTTGGATCAGTTCTCCGAGAATTCGAACGCCGGCGGCTTCCGCAAGACCGGCCAGTTCTTCCATGGAATAGGAAATATCCTCGCCGGTCTGAACGCCGACGAGGATCGCCCGATACTCTTCTTTCTTGATGACCCGGTTTTCTGCGTCAAATCGAAGCATACACTCTCCTTACAATATAAACCGGTCGATATCATCTGCGTGGATCCGGTCGGCAAACTTATCCCGAACATAGGCCGCATCGATGGTGATGGATTCCTCTTCCATTTCCGGAATGTTGAACGAAATATCCTCCAGCAGCTTTTCCATGATGGTGTGCAGTCGCCGAGCGCCGATGTTTTCCGTCTGATCGTTGATCAGGGAAGCCATGGACGCGATCTCTTCCACCGCATCGTCCGCAAAGTCCACCTTGACGCCTTCCGTTTCAAGCAGGAGTTTATGCTGCTTCAGGAGCGCATTGTCCGGCTCTGTCAGGATTCTGACAAAATCCTCTTGGGTGAGGTTTTCCAGTTCCACCCGAATGGGAAATCGTCCCTGGAGTTCCGGGATCAGATCCGTCGGCTTTGAAATATGAAATGCTCCGGCCCCGATAAAAAGCACGTGGTCGGTCTTGACAGG
Source organism: Clostridiales bacterium (assembly GCA_012729355.1). Classification (GTDB taxonomy): domain Bacteria; phylum Bacillota; class Clostridia; order Peptostreptococcales; family Anaerovoracaceae; genus UBA10908. The sequence goes on along the minus strand of JAAYDG010000034.1, from coordinate 4,716 downwards.
TCCGTGCTTCGTATTGACCACACTGCCTTCTATGATCGGAAGGATATCGCGCTGGACTCCTTCTCTGGAGACGTCGGCTCCGCTCCTGTACCCGGACCCCGATGCGATTTTATCGATCTCGTCGATAAAGATGATGCCGTTCTGTTCACAGTTTTCCACGGCTTCCGTCGTCACTTGATCCATGTCGATCAGATTTTGAGCTTCCTGTTCCGTGAGGATTTTACGCGCATCCTTCACTTTCAGGTTCTTCTTTTTCTTCTTTTGAGGCATCATATCCCCGAATATGCTGCCCAAAGAGATGCTGCCGCCGCCCTGGCTCATGTCCAGGGCATTGTTGTCCTTGGGGGCTTCCGCCACCTCGATTTCGATATATTGTTCTTCCAGAAGACCGTCCTTCAACTGCTGACGGACCTGTTCCCTGGCCAGCTCTACTTCGCTCTCGGGCACTTCCTTCTCGCTGTCCGCAGATGTGGAGCGACCGGCTTGCTGCCCGGTATAAGCATTGCCGATGATAAAGTCGAAGGGTCCGCGGACGCCTTGTCCCGCGGGTTTCTTCTTTTTCCCGGGAATGATGGCTTCGATGATTTTTTCATCGGCCAACTCCTGTGCGACCGCGTATTTTTCATCCATATGCTTTTGCTTGGTCACACGGATCGATGCTTCCATCAGATCACGCACCATGGAATCCACATCTCTGCCCACATAGCCCACTTCTGTGAATTTTGTGGCTTCGACTTTTACAAAAGGCGCATCCATCAATCGCGCAAGCCTCCTGGCGATCTCCGTCTTTCCCACCCCTGTAGGGCCGATCATCAATATATTCTTCGGTGAAACCTCTTCTTTCATCTCTTCGGACAGCTTGCTTCTGCGGTAACGGTTCCGGAGCGCCACGGCTACAGACTTCTTGGCCTGCTCCTGCCCGATGATATATTTATCCAGTTCGGCGACGATTTCTTTCGGCGTCATATTGTACAATGTATTCATGAGACACCTTCCTCTCTACAGCTTTTCCACGGAGATGTGGTCGTTGGTGTAGACGCAGATGCCGGCGGCGATGCGCAAGGCCTCCCGAACGATCTCCTCTGCTGTCATATCTGTATGTTCGTACAGCGCATGGGCTGCGGCATGGGCATAATTCCCGCCCGATCCGATGGCGACAAAGTTGGAATCCGGTTCGATCACTTCTCCGTTGCCGGAGATCAGCAGGATCGTCTCCCGATCCGCGGCGATCATCAGGGCTTCCAGATTGCGCATGACCTTATCGGAACGCCACAGCTGGGCCAGCGCCACAGCTGCCCGCTTCAGATTGCCACCGTGCTCTTCCAGCTTCTTTTCGAATTTATCCGTCAAAGAAAAAGCGTCGGAAACCGATCCGGCAAAACCGGTGATGACCGTATTTTTGTAGATTTTTCTTACTTTTTTTGCAGTATGTTTCATCACTGCGTTCTGCCCCATGGTCACCTGTCCGTCTCCGCCGATACAGATATCCTGCTCGTTTCTCCGGACCACGACGATGGTCGTTGCATGAAATTGTTCCATTGTTCTCTCCCTGTCCATAGTATACCCTATTCCGAATAGGTGCAGTCCGGATTTGAGCATTTCAGTTTTTTTGTTTTGCCGGAATTCTTTTCCGTCAGCAGGCTGCCGCATTCCGGACAGATTTTGTCCACCGGTTTATCCCAGTACACCTGTTTGCAGTCGGGATATCCGCTGCACCCGTAAAACACTTTTCCCTTTTTGCTCCTTCGCAGGATCAGATCTTTGCCGCAGGACGGACAAGCTACGCCGACTTTGTGCAGGATCGGCTTCGTGTTTTTGCAGTCCGGAAATCCCGTACAGGCCAGAAACGTCCCATAGCGCCCTTCTTTGACGGCCATGGGTTTTCCGCACAGTTCACAGGTTTCATTGCTCAAGACCGGCGGTATACGGACCTTCTCGATCTGGCTCTCCGCTGCTTCCAGCTCTGCTTTCAGGCTTCCGTGATACAGATCTCCCACCACGGACTGCCAGGGCACGGATTTGGTTTCCACATCATCCAGCTTTCCTTCCATATCGGCAGTAAAATTCACATCGGCAATCTCTTTGAAATAGTCTTCCATGATCCGGGTAACCACAAATCCAAGATCTGTGGGGACCAGACTTTTCTTCTCCCGGGTCACATAGCGTCTGTCCACCAGCGTGGATACGATAGGCGCGTAGGTGCTGGGCCGTCCGATATCCTTCTCTTCCAGTTCTTTGATCAGACTGGCTTCCGTAAATCTTGAAGGAGGCTGCGTAAAGTTTTGTTCGCCGCCGATATCCAGAAGTGTTAGCGCTTCGCCCTGCCGCAAGAGCGGAAGATTCTTATCTTTATCCTCTTTGTCGTTGTCGTTGTAGATTTTCAGGTAGCCGTCAAACCGTAAATGTGACCCCTGCGCCTTTAGGCCGTATTCACCGTTCCGCACTTCCACGTTGGTCAGATCGAAGACAGCGGGTGCCATCCGGCTGGCCACAAACCTGGACCAAATCAAGCGGTAGAGTTTCCATTGGTCTCCCGTAAGTGAGTCCTTCGCTTCGTCCGGAGTGATGTCCACGTAACTGGGACGGATCGCTTCGTGGGCGTCCTGTACTTCTTTTTTCTTGTTGGCGAATCGATTGTGTCCGATATACTCAGATGAATACTTCTCTTTGATATACGCTTTGCACGCGGCGTCGGCTTCCGAAGAAATGCGGACGGAGTCGGTACGGATATAGGAAACCAGACCGACGGTTCCGTGCCCTTTGACTTCGCATCCTTCGTACAGCTGCTGGGCGACAAGCATGGTCTTTTTCGGAGTAAAGCCCAACTTGATCGAAGCGTCTTGCTGCAGACTGCTGGTCGTATAAGGCGCCCAGGGTTTCTTGGTTCGTTCTTTCGTTTCCACCGAAGCTACGTCAAAATGGCCGCTTTTGAGTTCTGCCAGGATTTTCTCGGCCTGATCCCGGTCATGGATGGTCAATTTTTTGCCTTTGTATTCAGAGAGCTTGACAGAAAACTGATTTTTTCTGCTTTCTGTCTCCTTTCCGGTCCCTCGGGCAAGCTCCGCCGCTATCACCCAGTATTCTCTCGGAACAAAATCCCGGATCAAACGCTCCCGATCGCAGATAATCTTGAGCGCGGCAGACTGGACTCTGCCGGCAGACAGACCCCGCTTGACCTTGCTCCACAGTATGGGGCTGATCTTATATCCTACGATGCGGTCCAGCACCCTTCTGGCTTGCTGTGCGTTAACCAGATTCATATCGATGGGGCGCGGATTCTGAACAGCTTCCCGGATGGCCGGTTTCGTGATCTCGTTGAAAACGATTCGGTTCGGTTTGGTCTCGTCCATCCCCAGCAAGTTGGAAATATGCCAGGATATGGCCTCTCCCTCCCGATCAGGGTCGGTTGCCAGAAATACCTGTTCCGCTTTCGATGCTTCCTTTTTGATCTCTTTGATGATATCGGCCCGCCCCCGAACATTGATGTATTCCGGTTTGAAATTGTTTTCGATATCCACTGCCAATCTGCTCTTCGGCAGATCGATAATGTGCCCTGCCGAGGCGATGACTTTATATTGATTCCCCAAAAATTTTCCGATCGTCCTGGCTTTCGACGGCGATTCCACGATCACCAGTGTTTTTGCAGGTGCCATACAGTCCCTTTCTGTTTCAAGTGAAGGCATTGCTTTCAGTTCGCATGTCTGTTTGTTTCCTCGTAAAATCTTCATATTATAATGTAGATTTTCGTCAATGCACGATTATAAGGCCATTTCCACTATTTTGCAACTGTTATTTTCGGGCCCTGCGTGTGAACGAGTCCTTTCAGCTCCAGGATCGTCACCATCGACGCCACCGATGCGGCAGTGCTTCCGTAGCGTTCACAGAGAAATTCCCTGGAGATCGTTCCGTCCCGTTCTATGATCTCCATCATACGACTTTCTTCCGGAGAAAGGGATGTCCGGAGACTGTGGGTCTTGCGGGAAGCGAGCCCCAGTGCCGCTGCCACGGTATCCAGATTCGTGAGGGGGAACGCACCGTCATAAATCAGGCGATTGACCCCTGCGCTGTTGGGCTGATTGATGTTGCCCGGCACGGCGAAAACATCTCTTCCTTGTTCGGCAGCGAGACCTGCTGTAATCATGGAACCGCTCTTTTCTGCGCCTTCCACCACCACCGTCGCCTTCGACAAACCGCTGATCACCCGGTTTCGGAGCGGAAAGTAGGATGCATATCCTCTCTCTTCCGGCTTGAACTCGGAGAGAACCAGTCCTTCTTCCCGTATCCGCCGGTAGAGCTTCCGATTAGAGGCGGGAAAACAGTGTTCGATCCCGGTTCCGAGCACCGCGATCGTACCGGTTCCTTTGGACAGACATCCGGCATGCGCCTCCGCATCGATCCCCTCTGCCATGCCGCTGATCACCGGCGTATCGCATTCCGCAATGCGGACCCCGATTTGGAATGCTGCCCACCGACCGTAGGAAGATGCGCGCCGGGTTCCCACGACAGCGATCCCCTCGGCAGAAAGCAATGCAGCATCACCGAGTCCGTAGAGAACCATGGGCGGGTCTGGGATCTCTCTGAGCAACGCAGGATATGCCGGGCTATTGTAATGGACCGTCCATGCGCCCATGGCTTTTGCTCTCTTGATACAATCTTCTGCCTCTGCAAGACTTCGATCCAATCGAAATCCCCGCTTTTTGCGCTGCTGCAGATGAT
>JAAYDG010000033.1 GCA_012729355.1 Clostridiales bacterium | reverse complement strand
TGCGCGCCTGCCGAAGATCCCCAAATCGCCATCGCTGTCCTCCTCGTCCAGGGCGGCCAAGGCAGCTTCGGCGCCCCAGTGGCCAGAGAGATGATTGCCGAATATTTCTCGTTGGATCCGCCATAAACACTTTAATCCCCGCGGGATAAGTGGTAAAATGCAAGCAAACGATGGGAAAGCAAGTACAGAATATTATGGGAGAAGTCATCCTTGTAGCCTCCGGGAAAGGGGGCGTCGGAAAAACAACATTTACGGCAAATCTCGGTGCCACTCTGGCCCTTCACGGTGCCAGGGTTGTTCTTATGGATTTGAATATGGGGCTTCGGAACCTGGATATTTATCTGGGATTGGAAAACGAGGTCCTGTTTGACGTAGCCGATGTGATCTCCGGTGTGTGCAGTGTGCGCAAAGCGTTGATCCGCGATCATCGATTTCCGGAACTCTATCTGCTTTCAGCGGCTCAATACAAAGAAGTGATCGGAATCACTCCGGCGCACATGGAGGCGTTGTTCAATAAGCTGAAAGAGAATTTTGACTTCATTCTGGTGGACGGACCTGTGGGTGTGGGGGAAAATCTGAAGTTGTCGGCTTCCGGCGTGGATCGGGCGATCGTCGTGGTCACACCGGATTACAGCGCTTTGCGCAACGGCGACATGGTGGATCGAAAACTGCAGGAAATGGGCGTCGCCAGTCGCTGCCACCTCATCAACATGGTAAAGCCGGAACTTTTCGGACGCAAGGTGGTGCCGGATTTGGGAGAGGTTGCGAATATGTTCCGCACGTCCTTGGCGGGCATCGTTCAATACGACGAAAACGTAAATATTGCCAACAACTGCGGGTATCCCGTTGTGTGCAAAAGAGATACGTACATCGCAAGGAATTTTGATGTGATCGGGAAGAGACTTTTCGGCTGAACGAACAGGTTCTTCAAAAAAAGAGCAAAGGAAAACACAGTTTCGTTTGCTCTTAAAATGTGATCATTTTACTTCGGATCGTTACATTCAGTACCAATGCCAGAGCTGTCATATTCGCCAGCAGAGAGCTTGCGCCATAGCTGACAAAAGGCAGTGTAACGCCGGTGACAGGCATGATGCCCATGTTCATACCCACGTTTTCGAACACTTGGAAGAAGAACATGGCAAATACGCCGTATACGATCAGTTCCCCGTAAGGATCATCTGCAGCTTCTCCTGCTTTCAGCATTCTATAGAGGAATATGCCGAAAATCAGCAGCAGGATCCCGCCGCCGAGAAACCCCAGCTCTTCTCCGATGACAGCAAAGAGAAAGTCCGATTCCTGTACCGGAAGCCAGTCCAGTCCTTTCTGCGTGCCCAGAAACAATCCTTTCCCTGTGAGGCCGCCGGAGCCGATGGCCATTTTGGATTGCCAGACCTGGTAATTGACTGCCAGGGTCGCATCATTGGGATGAAAGAATGCCAGAATTCGCTGCTGCTGGTGGGGTCGGAGCAGGAAATAGATCAGCGGGGAAGAAACTGCAGTTGCAAGAGTGATGATCCCCAGCGATTTATATTCGGCTCCGGCAATCACCAACATGATTCCGGCGACGACGCAATAGACGAGCGCATTGCCCAGATCGTTTTGCAGGATAACGACAAAGATCGGGGGCGTCGCATACAGAAGCGCTTTCAACACGCCGGTCAAATGTTGAAGATCCTGCCGGGTTCTGTTCAGATAGGCGGCAAACAGGACGATGAACAGCACTTTTCCCAATTCGGAAGGCTGCAGGTTGATCCGTCCCAGATCCAACCAGCCTCGCGTCCCGAATTGCGTGCTGCCCAAAGGGGAATAAACGCTCAGGAGAAACAGGATCGTCAATGGATAAATCAGCTTTTCGAACCCGGGCAGGCAACGGTAATCGAACAACAGAATAAAAATCAGTACGAGGATACCCAGGCCGAATGCCAGCATCTGCTTCATCATGCTCTGGTCGAAGACAAATCCATCTTCGTAGGCCGTGGACCCGATCATGACGATGCTGATCAACACAAGGACAGCCGGCCATAAGAGCAGGGAAAGGTCCATATTTTTCAACAGGTTTTTTATGTTCAACAACAGGGGAGACCTCCGGTTCGATCAGGAAAAGCGGATCCCCCGGATGGGGTTATTCTTGACAGAAATACGCAGTTCATTATAATATAGATAGATTTGTTATATCAATAGATTTTCTGTAATGTAAAAGATTTCATAGATGATTTTTACCGCATAGAAGATTGCACCGCCTGTTTTCAGGCTTACATAAATCACAGAGGAGGTGTGTTACAATAGAAGGACTGGGAATCGTTGTCAGTATCGTTGCTCTGGTCGTAGGAATGCTGGTCGGATACTTAATTCGTAAAAACAATGCAGAAAAAACGATCGGCAGTGCCGAAACCATGGCAAAGAATTTGATCCTGGACGCGGAAAATCGTTCAGAAACCATGAAAAAAGAGATCGTTATCGAAGCAAAAGAAGAAGCGCACAGAATCAGGACCGAAGCGGAAAAAGATGTGCGCGAACGGAGAGCAGAGATCCAGAAATCGGAACGTCGTCTGTTCCAAAAGGAAGAAACCGTCGACCGAAAACTGGAGACACTGGAGCAAAAAGAAGAGAATATCACAAAAAAACAGCAGTCGCTGGCGGATAAAGAAAAAGAAATCGACACCTTTATAGAAAGACAGATCCAGGAACTGGAGCGCATATCGGATTGCACGGCAGAAGAAGCCAAGCAGTTGCTGCTCTCCAGCATCGAAAAAGAAGTAAGGCACGAAGCGTCGATCATGATTCGGGAGATCGAGAGCAAAGCCAAAGAAGAAGGAGACAAAAAGGCGAAAGAAATCATTACAGGTGCAATTCAGCGGTGTGCAGCCGATCACGTGGCGGAAACGACCGTTTCCGTGGTGCCGTTGCCCAACGATGAGATGAAAGGGCGGATCATCGGTCGGGAAGGACGCAACATTCGAGCCATTGAAACAGCCACCGGTGTGGATCTGATCATCGACGACACGCCCGAAGCCGTCATTCTTTCCGGGTTTGATCCGGTCCGCAGGGAAATTGCGCGGATCGCTTTGGAAAAACTGATCGTAGACGGGAGGATCCATCCGGCTCGCATCGAAGAGATGGTGGAAAAAGCCGAAAAAGAAGTCAGCGCCATCATCAAGGAGGAAGGGGAGGCTGCCACGTTTGAATTGGGCATCCACAACCTTCATCCCGAACTCGTCAAATTGCTGGGCCGCCTGAAATATCGCACCAGCTACGGACAAAACGTCCTGAAGCATTCCATCGAAGTGGCGCATCTTGCCGGACTGATGGCAGGAGAGCTGGGCATGGACATCAAACTGGCCCAGCGGGCCGGGTTGCTTCACGACATCGGCAAAGCGCTGGACCACGAAGTCCAGGGCACCCACGTGGACATCGGCATCGATGTTCTGCGTAAATACAAGGAATCCGAAGCTGTGATCGACGGCATGGCGGCGCACCACGGAGATTACGAACCCAAGAGCGCAGAAGCGGTATTGATCGCTGCGGCGGATGCGTTGTCTGCGGCAAGACCGGGCGCCAGGCGGGAAACGTTGGATACGTATATCAAACGTCTGCAAAAGCTGGAAGATATCGCAAACACCACTCCAGGTGTGGACAAATCCTTCGCGATCCAGGCAGGACGGGAAATACGGATCATTGCCAGACCGGAAGATGTCAAGGATGATGCCATGGCATTGCTGGCCAGAGAGATCTCCCAGAAAATCGAGAGCGAACTGGAATATCCGGGACAAATCAAAGTCAATGTCATCCGGGAAACAAGAGCCGTGGATTTTGCAAGATAATCGTTACATCAAAAACAAAGCGAGGCCCGCAGCACCGGTTGCGGGCCTCTTTCATCAGGGAGATCTATGTTTGTATATTTGGACAACAGTTCCACGACCCGACCGTATCCGTCTGTGATGCAGGCAGTCGCCCGGGCGATGGAGGAGGATTTCGGCAATCCGTCTTCCCTTCATCGGCTGGGTCTGGCTGCGGAGCAACTCGTCAAAGAGGCGCGGAACGTCATTGCCCGCTCCTTGGGCGCTTCGCCGAAAGAAGTGTTTTTTACCTCCGGTGGAACGGAGAGCGATAACGCTGCGCTTTTCGGCGTCTGGGAGAGTCGGAAAAGACAGGGGAAACGAATCATCACCAGCCAGGTGGAACATCCGGCTGTCTTGCGCGCCTGCGAAAAATTGGAACGCATGGGTGCGGAAGTTCTCTACCTGCCCGTGAACGAGCAGGGAGTGGTGGATGTGCAAGTGTTTCGGGAGGCTGTAAACGAAGAGACGATCCTCGTGAGCCTGATGCACGTAAACAACGAGACGGGCGCCGTGATGCCTATCGATGAAGTCGGATCCATTCTCCGGAAGCGAAAGAACGCGATCGTGTTCCACTCCGATGCGGTCCAGTCCTACGGGAAACTGGACTTGGATGTACGGTCCTGTCCTGTGGATTTGATCAGCCTTTCCGCCCATAAGATCCACGGTCCGAAAGGGATCGGAGCGCTCTACGTGAGAGAAGGCCTTGCGCTGCCTTCCTTCCTGTACGGGGGTGGGCAGGAGAGCGGATTCCGCTCCGGCACAGAAAACGTTCCGGGCATTTCAGGGTTTGCCCAGGCCGTAAGAGAACAGCAGAAAGACCCGAGGCAGCGCCGTTTGCGTATGGTCGAAGTCAAAGACCATCTGTTGCGGCGGCTCAGAGAGGAAATCCCCGAACTGTCGATCCACACACCGAGTTTCAGCGCTCCGTCGGTGTTGAATATCGGTTTTATCGGCTGCAAAGGAGAAGTGCTCCTCCACATGCTGGAACAGGCCGGGATATTCGTCTCCACCGGTTCCGCATGTTCTTCCAAAAAAAGCGGAAGTCATGTGTTGGCGGCGATGGGTTTGAGTGAAGCGCAGACGGAAGGTGCAATCCGATTCAGCCTATCCGAAGAGAATACGCCGGACCAAATGGAGTATGTCGTTGATGTATTGAAGAAAGCGGTAGCGAGTCAAAGACGGCTCCGAAAAGCTTTGGCAAAGGAAAAGAAAGTATGAACGAATACCCCAATGTGTACATCGTCCGCTGCGGTGAAACCGCACTGAAAGGACAAAACAAACCGTACTTTGAGCGGATGTTGCTGCAGCGGATCCGCAGCGTGCTGAAAGATTTCAACGGCTGTCAAGCGGAACGGCTCGACGGCCTGATTTTTGTGCGAACACCCGAAACCGTCAAAAGGGAAGATCTGATTCGGCGCGTGGGCCATGTGTTCGGTGTGGATTCCATCAGCCCTGCATGGGAGATCGACATTCAGGATATGGGTGACGAAGAAGCGCTTGAGTGCGTAAGCCTTGCGGCAGTGGAATGGATGGACAAGGTGGCAAAGAAGGGCTCTGCCGTGACGTTCAAAGTGGACGCAAAACGGGCCGATAAGCGTTTTTCGATCCAATCTCCCCAAATTGCCAGTATCATCGGCGGAAAGATCCTCCGCAGCTGCAAAGCGTTCAAGGTGGACGTCCATCATCCGGACTGCCTGCTGCATACGGATTTCAGGAGGGGGTTTGCCTACATCTATGAAGAGAAAATAGCCGGGTACGGCGGCTTGCCCCTTGGCACAAACGGAAAAGGGCTTGTCCTGCTTTCCGGCGGCATCGATTCGCCGGTAGCGGCATTTTTGATGGCGCACCGGGGCATGCTCATCGAAGCCGTGCATTTTCACTCGTTCCCCTACACTCCCCAACGGGCGTGGGAAAAAGTGAAGGATCTTACCGGGATCTTGACGGTGTACTGCGGAGGCATCCGGATCCACAGTATGAATTTGCTTCCCGTTCAGGAGCAGATCGCCGAACGGTGTCCGCCGGAGCAGATGACGCTGCTGGTGAGACGCTATATGATGAAAATCGCACGGATCATCGCCGAAGAGAACGAATGCAGCATGTTGATCACCGGAGAAAACCTGGGGCAGGTGGCCAGTCAGACCGCAGAGGCCATCGTCGTCACAGACCGCGCGGCGGGGATGCCGGTGATGCGACCGCTCATTGCCATGGATAAAGTGGATATCATAGAAACCGCAAAGCAGATCGGCACTTTTGAAACGTCGATCCTCCCGTATGAGGATTGCTGTTCCGTATTTTTGCCCAAACATCCGCTCACAAAACCCAAGCTGGAGGATATCCTGTCCTCCGAAGCAAAACTTGACGAAGAATCGCTGATCCGACTGGTTTTGGCGTCCGTGGAAACCGTCACGGCGGAACCGAGAGACGAATTGTAAATTACCCTTGCAAAAGGGTCGATAAGGTGGTTTAATAGTAACCGTGCGGCGTTTGTCATATATTTATCAAACTGTATGAATGCTTTTCACAACGATGCTTTTTAGTGGTCACAATAAGGGCATAAGTTACGCCCTATAGTATATACTAAGGAGGAAAAACATGAACTTTCAACTGACGAAAGAGCAAGAGTTTGTACGGAAGATGGTGCGAGAGTTTGCCGAAACCGAAGTGGAACCCATTGCTGCCGACATCGACAAAGAGCACAGGTTTCCGTCGGAAAACGTAGCGAAAATGGGCAAGCTTGGACTGATGGGTGTTCCGTTTCCCAAAGAGTGGGGCGGCGCCGGCAGCGATCACATTGCTTACGCGATCACCGTCGAAGAGCTTTCCAGAGTCTGCGGTACGACCGGTGTCATCTGTTCCGCACACACATCGCTCTGCGGATGGCCGATCTGGCATTACGGCAGCGATGAGCAGAAAAAGAAGTATCTTCCGGATCTGTGCAAAGGTGTAACACTCGGCGCTTTCGGACTCACGGAACCCGATGCTGGATCCGATGCGGGTGCGACTCAGACCAAGGCCGTTGACATGGGCGACCACTGGCTGCTGAACGGCACAAAGGTGTTTATTACAAATGGTGGATATGCAGATATTTTTGTGGTTTTTGCGATGACCGACAAATCCGCAGGAACAAGAGGCATATCCGCTTTTATTATTGAAAAGGATTTTGAAGGATTTTCAATCGGAAAGACAGAAGACAAGATGGGAATCTGCGGGTCTTCCACAACGGAACTGATTTTCAAGGACTGTGTGGTGCCCAAGGAAAATTTGCTGGGCAATCCGGGACAGGGCTTTAAAATTGCACTGTCCACGCTGGACGGCGGGCGGATCGGCATCGCATCCCAGGCGCTGGGCATCGCCCAGGGTGCTTTCGATGTGACAGTGGACTATATGAAGTCCAGAAAGCAGTTCGGAAAACCCTTGTCCAGAATGCAGGCGCTGCAGTTCGACATGGCGGAAATGAAGACCAGGATCGAAGCAGCCAGACTGTTGATTTATAAAGCGGCCGATATGAAGGACAGACACCTTCCCTACGGCCAGGATTCCGCGATGGCAAAATACTTTGCCGCCGAAACGGCGATGTATGTCACCACCAAAGCGGTCCAGCTCCATGGCGGATACGGCTACATGAGAGACTATCCGCTGGAGCGTATGATGAGAGACGCGAAGATCACGGAGATATACGAAGGGACCACCGAGGTTCAGAAGATCGTTATCGCTGCTTCCATATTCAAATAGTCAGAGGGAGGAAGAAACATGAGAATCATTGTTTGTGCCAAGCAAGTTCCGGATACCAGCGAAGTGAAGATCGATCCCGTAAAGAAGACGATCATCCGTGAAGGTGTACCCAGTATTTTGAACCCGGACGATGCGAATGCGCTGGAAGAAGCGCTCAAGATAAAAGATCAATACCCCGACACGAAAGTTTCCGTCGTAACCATGGGACCGCCCCAAGCCAAAGATATGCTCATCGAGTGCATTGCCATGGGCGCCGACGAAGGCGTTCTGCTGTCCGATCGGGCCGTGGGCGGATCCGACACCTGGTCCACCTCCAATGCGTTGGCGGCGACCATCCGTAAAATGGGGCACTACGATTTGATTTTTGCGGGACGGCAGGCTATCGACGGAGATACCGCCCAAGTGGGTCCGCAAATTGCAGAAAAGCTGGGATTGCCCCAGGTTACCTACGTGATGGAATTTGCTATCGATCCCAACATGGAAGACATTACCGTTAAAAGGCAGCTGGAAGACGGATATGAAGAGATCAAGATCAAGGCGCCCTGCATGCTCACAGCCATCAAGGAGCTCAATACGCCGCGGTATATGACGGTGGACGGCATCGTACACGCCTGCTCGCCGGAAGCGGATATTAAAGTCTGGAATGCCAAGGACGTAGCGGTGGATTTGAATACCGTCGGACTGGACGCTTCACCCACCAATGTCTATCGTTCATTCACCCCCGCACCCAAACCCCCGGGAATCAAGCTGGAGGCGGACGGTGAAAAAGAGCAGGCCAAGCTTTTGCTTCTCAAGTTGAAGGAAAAACACGCGATTTAGCGCGAAAAGGAGGAATCAAAATGGCTGTTAAAGTGATCAAAGATCTTTGCAGAGGTTGCACTCTCTGTGTGAAAGCTTGTCCGTTCGAAGCGATCGACATGGTGGAGAAGAAAGCTGTTATCAACGAAAAGTGCACCAACTGCAATCAGTGCGTTCCGGTCTGTCCCTTCGATGCGATCATCTCCGAAGAGGCGGAAGGAGCAGTGGATCTGTCTGCCTATAAACATATCTGGGTCTATGCGGAAACGCGAAACGGCGAGCTCATGGGCGTTGCCAGGGAATTGATCGGAGAAGGCCACCGGCTGGCCAGAGAAGTGAGCGGGGACACGAAAATTTATGCGTTGCTCGTCGGCCACGAATTGGATGCGCTCGCACAGGAATGCTTCGAATACGGAGCCGACGGCGCCTATTTGATCGACGACCCGATTCTGAAGAACTTCACAACAGACGGCTACACCAAAGCCATCGTAGACGCTGTAAAAGAATACAAGCCGGAGATCGTCATTTACGGCGCGACGCATATCGGTCGCGATCTGGCGCCTCGTGTGGCCGCCAGACTCAATACGGGGCTCACCGCGGACTGCACGCGGTTGGACGTGGACATCAAGACCTATATCGAGTATGCCAAGAAAGAAACGACGCTGGATGTATCCACATTGGACCCCAATGACCCCGATAAAGGACTCAAACAGACCCGACCTGCCTTCGGCGGAAACCTGATGGCGACGATCGTCTGCCCCAGGACAAGACCGCAAATGTCTACGGTTCGCCCGGGCGTCATGCAGAAGAGAGAACCGGTTCCCGGTGCGAAGGGTGAAATCATTCGCGTCAAGCCGTCAGTGACAGAGGAAGATATTCATACAAAGATCGTCAATATCGTCAAAGCCGCAAAGGAAATGGTCTCGCTCACCGATGCGAAGATCATCTGCTCCGGCGGCCGGGGCCTGGGTGGCCCCGAGGGATTTAAGCTGATCAAACAGTTTGCGGACAAGGTCGGCGGCGTTGTAGGATCTTCCCGTGCAGCCGTGGACGCAGGGTGGATCGACCACTCTCACCAGGTGGGCCAGACCGGAACGACGGTCAAACCGGAAATCTATTTTGCCTGCGGCATCTCCGGCGCGATCCAGCATCTGGCCGGCATGCAGACGTCCAAACTGATCGTCGCCATCAATAAAGATCCCGATGCGCCCATATTCGGTGTGGCCGACTACGGTATCGTGGGAGACCTGTACAAAGTGATCCCCCAGATCATCGAAGAATGGGACAATGCGGAAGAACTGTTTGCGAAAGAGCATAAAATCGTGGACTGACGAGAGTAGAGTCCTTTTATTCGAAGGCTCAAAGGGCAGGAAAAGGACGGACACCGGCGGAAATGCACTGTGTCCGTCCTTTTTAATACAGTCTTACAATCGAATGTTATATGGATTATAACGGACATCCGACGAGAATCTATAATTCATTTTCGGGAACACGAAAAGTGTCCCACAGGTCCAGATCGCCTTCTTCAAAGCCCGCCATAAACCATCTCACCCGCTGGGCAGAGGTCCCGTGGGTGAAACTGTCCGGTACGATATAACCTTGATACTGCTTTTGGATCCGGTCGTCTCCTACGGCACTGGCGGCATTCAAAGCTTCCTCGATATCTCCCTGTTCCAGCAAGTCCATATCCTCCACATAATGAGCCCAGACACCGGCCAGATAATCAGCCTGGAGTTCCAGTCGAACAGACAGCTTGTTGTATTCCGTCTGGCTCAAGCGGAAGCGAAGTTCCCGGACCTGATCCATAATGCCCAGCTGATTTTGCACATGGTGTCCGACTTCGTGGGCGATGACATAGGCCATAGCGAAATCGCCCGGTGCATCGAGGGTCGTTTTCATATCCTGAAAAAACTGCAGGTCGATGTAGACTTTGTCGTCATCGGGGCAGTAAAAAGGCCCGGAAGAAGAACCCGCCGTACCGCAGGCAGACTGGACAAATCCCGAGTAAAGGACCAACTGAGGTTCCCGATAATCCAGATCGTTCTCGCTGAAAATTCCGTTCCAGACATATTCTGTATCAGCAAGGACAACGGAAACAAATTCCGCCAGCTCTTTTTCTTCAGCGGTTTCCTGGTAATAGGACTCCTGTCCGGGATCGATGGACTGGGATTGAAACATGAGATCAGCGGGGTTCCCGCCCATCAGCATGTAAAGAAGGATCATTACGATGCCGAAACCGCCTCCCAGCGTGCCGATTTTGCCCACACTGCTTCCGCCCATACCGCGCCGGTCCTCCACATTCGCGCTTCGGATCCTGCCTTTCCATTTCATTTCGATCGTTCTCCTTCGGGACAGTTCGCCGACGGTGCCACCGCAAACGGATGATTTACCTTGATTATAGCAAATCTATCGTGAAAAGATACGATACAGGCAGATTTTTGTGCAATCGGTTGGAAACCAGCGAAAAGCATAGTACAATAAAAGACAAAGCATTGATCTTCTGCGTGTTCGGCGCTTTCCGGACGAGGAGCAAAGAATCCCATGGACAACAGTCACAGTGATATCACCGGTCCTTTTCAAATGACATCCGGAAGGGAGGACCTTCTGGCGAAAGTCATCGAATTTTTTCCGTATCCCATCCAGGTCTATTCCCCGGAGGGCACTTCGGTGATGATGAATCGGGCGATGATCCGGGAATACCACATTCCCGGCCCGGAACTGGTTGTGGGGAAGTATAACATATTCGAGGATCCTTCCATCATTGCCTTGGGAGGGATCGACCAGCTGAAACGAGCGTTTCGCGGAGAGACCGTCTTCTTTCATGATATCAAAGTTCCCCTGGAGGACATTTCGAAGCGCTATAGCATCACGGATTTCGATGTGGAAGCGATTTATCAGGATATTACGGTTTTTCCCATTCCGAACGAAGCCGGGGAAGTGGGCTGTGTGGTAGCCTTGATGATGAATCGCAGAATCTATCGCGGCAGAGACGAAATCGAAAGGGCAAAAGAGTATCTCGAAACCCATTGGCTGGAACCCTATAAAGCCGACGAAGCAGCGAAAGCGGCATGCCTCAGCAAATCCCACTTCAACAGGCTCTTTAAGAAGCATACCGGACAGACGCCCCACGGATACTACATCAACTACAGAATCGGCAGAGTCAAAGAGAAACTTCTGGATCCAAACCTTTCCGTTTCCGAGGCTTTTTCTGCCTGCAACATGAACTACAACGGCTATTCCGCAAGACTCTTTCAAGAGAAAGTCGGTGTATCCCCTTCAAGGTACCGTCGCATATCTCGATAGAATCACAGGCACAGGTCCATAGGAATTGCGAAATCGAGCTTTGTACGATGATGAAGCTCGGTTTTTTTATGGCACTTTTCCTACTATTCATGATCCGATTGGACCTATCCTTCCAATCGGAAGATTAATACAATAAGCATACCGGAGGCTGCATGCTTCCGACGTAAGCGGAAAGGCGGCCTTTTATGAGCGAAACAACCAATGAGCAGCTCTTGCGGGAACTTTCCGGGTCATTTCCCGCCAACGAAGGATTGAGGGCACGTATCATCGATTCCTTTCCCTATCCCGTAGTCATTTTTACGCCGAATCACATGTTGGCTGCGATGAACGACGCATTTCAAAAGGCCATCGGCGTTCCTCCCGGAAGTCCGGATCCAAAGAGTGTGCACATTCTTCAATACAAAATTAAAGACAGCCGAATGGCGGAAGCCGTCAAACAGGTTTTCAAGGGAAATTCCTTCTCCTTCGACGAGGTCGAGGAGGTATTTTCCATGTTTTCGGGGGTCCCTCATCAAGAGAAACCAGAGCGGGATCGGTTCGGAACGATCGTGATCTTTCCCATCCCGGAGGGAGACCGGAAGGCCGCCTACGGAGTCATCGTGTTTATGCCGTAAAGAACATAAATTAATTTTCTATGTAATCGAGAGGTTACAAAAAAAAGAAAGAAAGTGAGGTTGCTTTATGAAAACAGTGCTTAGGAAATTATTGTCCATGCTGCTGGTGTTATTCCTCATAACTGCACTTTTGCCCTGTTCGGTTTCGGCCGTTGACGGGGATGTATGCGAAATCGTAGGGGGACCGTCATATTCAACACTGGACGGGGCACTGGATGCAGTCCAGGACGGAGAAACGAT
>JAAYDG010000187.1 GCA_012729355.1 Clostridiales bacterium | reverse complement strand
TCGGTATAGTATCTGCCAAAGCCCAGTTTTGTTTCGTCTGCAGGCTTCGCCTTAGGTGCGGGGGCCTTGTTGATGGTGATCTGAAGCATTGTCTCCTCCTTCGGCTTATGCCGTTTCCACATTGGCCGCCTCGTACAGTCCCAGCTTTTCGACTGCGGCGGTCCTCATTTTATACTTTAATATTTTCCCTGCGGCGTTCATAGGGAACGAATCCACGAACTCCACATATTTTGGCACTTTGTGACGGGCCATATGCGCCCGGATGTATTCCCGGATCTCTTCGGCTGTGGCCGTCTGGCCTTCCTTGAGGATCACACAGGCCATGATCTCCTCGCCGTACTGTTTGTCCGGGACGCCGATCACCTGAACATCGGCGACCTTCGGGTGATTGTACACAAACTCTTCGATCTCTTTGGGGTAGATATTCTCTCCGCCCCGGATGATCATATCCTTGAGCCTTCCGGTAATGCAGAAATTGCCTTCCTGCGTCATCATGGCCAGATCTCCCGTGTGGAGCCAGCCGTCCTTGTCAACGGCCGTGGCGGTGGCCCTGGGCATCTTGTAGTACCCTTTCATGATGTTGTAACCCCGGGCGACAAACTCGCCGATCTCTCCCGGAGGAAGCTCCCGGTTGGTGGCCGGGTCCACAATGCGGCATTCGATCTGGGGCAGCGGCCGTCCTACAGTGGAGACCCGCACTTCCAGAGGATCGTCGGTGCTGCTCATAGTGCAGCCCGGAGAGCTTTCGGTCTGGCCGAATACGATGGTGATCTCCGTCAGGTTCATCTTGTCCACCACATCCCGCATCACCGAAATGGGGCAAAGACTGCCGGCCATGATGCCGGTCCGCATATGGGAGAAATCCGTCTTGTGAAAATCCTCGTGCTCCAGAAGCGCGATGAACATGGTGGGAACGCCGTGGATGCAGGTGATGCGCTCCTGATGGATGCAGGCCAGCGCCGGTTTCGGCGAAAAGTACGGAAGCGGCATCATGGTGGATCCGTGCGTCATGGCCGCCGTCATGGCCAGCACCATGCCGAAGCAGTGGAACATGGGTACCTGGATCAGCATCCGGTCGGCGGTGGACAGGTCCATTCGATCGCCGATGCACTTCCCGTTGTTGACGATGTTGTAATGGGTGAGCATGACCCCTTTGGGAAAACCTGTGGTTCCCGATGTATACTGCATGTTGCACACATCGTGCTTGTCCACCAGGGCTGCCCGCCGGTCCACTTCTTCCCGGGGAACGCCGCGCCCTGCCGCCAGGGCTTCTTCCCAAGTATAACATCCCCTTTGCGAAGATGTCACTGTAATAATATTACGAAGAAAGGGCAGTCGCTTGCAGTGTAGCCGTCCCGGTCCTTCCGCCTTGGCCAGCTCCGGGCAGAGCTCCCGGATGATCCCTACATAATCGGAATCCCGAAACCCGTCGATCATGATCAGCGTATGGGTATCGGACTGGCGCAGCAGGTATTCGGCTTCGTGGATCTTATAGGCGGTGTTCATGGTCACCAGCACGGCGCCGATTTTCGTAGCAGCCCAGAAGGCCACATACCACTGAGGCACATTGGTGGCCCATACGGTCACTTTATCGCCCTGCTTGACCCCCAACGCGATCAGGGATCGGGCAAAATCATCCACATCACGACGGAATTCCGCGTAGGTCCTGGTGTAGTCCATCATCGTGTAGCGGAACGCAATCTGGTCCGGGAATTCCGAAACCACCCGGTCCAGGATCCGGGAAAAGGTCAAATCGATGAGCACATCCTTTTTCCACAGATACTTTCCGGTTCCGGCTTTGTTGTCATAAAGCCGGTCGTCGCTCCGCGCGCTTTCGTCGTACCGGCTCATATAGTGGGCATAGTGCGGAAATACGATGGCGGGGTCGGCCAGTTCCGGCATCCACCCGGGCAGCCATTCCAGGGAAAGGCAGCCGTCAAAGTTGATGGAGCGCAGTGCGTTCATCATGCTGTCCAGAGGAATGTCCCCCTCTCCGACCAGGGCGTACGCAGGTCCCCCGGGACCCGGAAGAGAGTCTTTGATGTGAACGTGCCGGATGTAAGCGCCCAAATTCTGCACGGTGGTTTCCGGATCTTCGCCGCCAAAGCGGTACGGATGATGCACGTCCCAGAGGGCAGCCAGGCTGTCGCTGGCAAACTCGTTGAGCAGCAAGCGCAACCGGCCGGTGTCCTTGTAGATCCCCGTAGTCTCCATCAGAATGCATACCGGTCCCTTTTCCGCATACTCAATGGCCGGCGCAAGGCAGTCCCGGACAGTCCGCTCCGCTGCTTCCGGATCCCCGTGGATCCGGTCCCTGGCAGTGATCCGCACATAGGGGATGCCGGCACCTTCGCAAAGTCGCACCGCGTGGAGAAGCTGTTCTGTGTTTTCCCGGATCCGCCCGTGATCCGCCGCATCCAGGACAATATCATAGCAGGGGACTGCAAGGCCGGTCTGATTCAACTCCCGTTTCAGTCGATCTGCGGCCCTCAGATCCTCTTCGCCGGTTTCGCCCCGGAAAACATCCCGGCTGCCCTGGTGGAATTCCACGCCGTAAAAGCCCAGATCTTTGGCAATGTCCAAAAACTCCGTCTTGGTAAATTCGCTCCAGCCGTTGGTTGAAAACGTCAGTTTCATGATACATTCTCCTCAAAAACGATCTTGTTGACAGCACTCAGATAGGCGCTGATCCCTGCGCCAATGATATCGGTGGAGATGCCTTTGCCCGAATAGAGTTTGCCACCGGCCCGGAGCTTTACAAGCGTGTCGCCCATGGCTTCCCGGCCTTCGGTGACGGCCTGGATCTGAAATTCGTCCAGCTCAAAATGGCGTCCCACAATCTGCTCGATGGCGCGGAACGCGGCTTCGATGGGTCCGTCCCCCACCGCAAAGCCTTCCACGGAGGTGACCTTGCCGTTTGTTTTTTCCAGAATGATATGCGCCGTGGAGCGGATCAGATTGCCGTTGTTGATCACGTAGCTTTTCAGCAGATACGTAGGAGGCACCTGTATCGCTTCGTTGGCGATGATCGCCTCCAGCTCTTTGGCGCCGATCTCTTTTTTATGAACCAGACGCTGAAAGGCTTCATATACTTTTTTCCGTTCTTCTGCCGAAAGATCGTATCCCAAATCCTTCGCTGCCTTCCCTACGGTCTGGAGACTGTCCCCTTCCTTTAGTAAAAGTGTTCCTCTCTCAACACCGCCGGACTCCTCGTATCCCTGGTCTTTCCCCTGAACGGAACCGGTGGTGAGCTGACGGATCCGGGCGGCGGCCTGCTGCACCTGGGTGTAGGCCAGGCCCGAAGCAAGACCGATGCTTTCGCCGCGCTGCTCGATAATCTCGGCCATCACTTCCATCCCGGCGGCGATCTGGCCGCCGGCGCTGACTCGGATCACATCTGCGCCTTTTGCCGCAGCGGCCAGACATGCGGCTTCCGACATTCTGAAGCGATTGTTAAAACATACACC
>JAAYDG010000032.1 GCA_012729355.1 Clostridiales bacterium | reverse complement strand
TTATTTCAGGTTCTCCGGATTGAGGGGCCGAAGGTCGGCCGGAAGGAACAGGCCGTCCTTGCGGACCAGCTCGCCGTCGAAGTACATTTCACCGCCGCCCCATTCGGCTCGCTGGATCATCACCAGATCCCAATGCAGAGCGCTGTAGTTGCCGTTGTCGGCCTCTTCGTAGCACCGGCCGGGCGTCAGATGAAAGCTTCCGCTGATCTTTTCATCGAAGAGAATATCTTTCATGGGGGAAAGAATGTAGGGATTGAGACCGATGGCGAATTCCCCGAAGTAGCGGGCGCCTTCGTCGGTATCCAGCAATTTGTTGATCCGCGGAATGTCGTTGGCCTCGGCTTTGACGATCTTTCCGTTCTCAACTTCGAAGGACACGTTTTCGAACGTAAAGCCTTGCTCCAGCGAAGGCGCATTGTAGGTGATGTGCCCGTTCACGGATTCCCGCACCGGTGCGGTAAAGACTTCCCCGTCGGGAATATTCATGTTCCCGGCACACTTGATTGCCGCCAGGCCTCGTATGCTGAAAGAAAGGTCCGTGCCGGGTCCCGTCAGGCGCACCCGGTCGGTGCGGTCCATCCGCTCCACCAGCGCATCCATGGCCCGGTCCATTGCGGCATAATCCATGGTGCAGACATCGTAGTAAAAGTCTTCAAAAGCCGCCACGCTCATGCCTGCAAGCTGCGCCATGGCCGCGTTGGGATAGCGCAAAACACACCATTTGGTCTTGTTCACCCGATAATCCAGCACCGGACTGAGTTTCTGATGGTACAGATTCATCTGCTCCGTGGGCACATCGGCCAGCTCGGCATTGTTATCGCCGGCACGCACCGCAATGTACGCCTGCATCTGCCGCATGAACGCCAGCTGATTTTCATTCATCCGTTCCAACTGGTCTTCCTCGGCGCCCAGAAGGATTTCCCGTGTGACGGAGTCCTCCCTGCCGCTGACGAAAGGAACGCCGCCGGCAGCGTACACGTCCCGCACCAACTGACGGATCAGCGGCAGAGGAGCCCCTCCGGAATAGTCGATGAGACAGCGGTCCCCGGGTTCGATTGTTGTGGAGTAGTTGACTAAAAGGCGGGATAGTGTCCGGATTCTTTCATCCATGCTGATGTCTCCTCATTTCAGGGTCTTCAGAAATTCTTCAAAATCTTCGTAGTCGCTTTGTGCGAATTCGTAAAGGACCGGTTCCTGGAACTGATACCGGGCTGATGGGAACACCGCCGAAGACAGCGCACTGCCGTGAAGCCGGTCTTCCATCAGGCCGATCGCCTCCAGCGAATAGGCCGCCAGGATCAGCTGTCCGAAATCCGTCAGGTAGTAAAGACAGTTGATGTCGTCGCTCAGGTTGAAGACCCGCTGATCCACGTGGTTGTTGTCCTTCTTGAACTCCATGAACATTTCACCGTTGGTGTGCTCCGTGCGCATAGTGCCCAGGCTGTAGGTGGTAAACTCGATATCGAAATCATCGGGATCTTTCAAAATCTCGTAGACCGTCACATACTCCCACCGGCTGAGCATCATGGAAGCTTCGTAGAGAGAGATCTCAAAAGCGGATTTTCTCCGCGCCGTCGTGATTCGGCCTTCGCATATTTCCAGCTCTGAAATCACCAGCCAGTGCTTGTTTCCCGTTTCCACCAGCGATTCGCAAAGATAGGAGAGCCGGCCGTTTTCGTCCAGATACTCTTCGATGGTATTGCGCAGGAATGTGGAGTGTTCCGTAAGGAACGTCTGGGGCCCTCCGGCAGAAAGGAACGTGGGAGCGCACAGGTAGGCGGCTCCTTTCAGGTCCATGCCGAAGATCCGCATCAGAAAGTAGTGAATCAGCTGATAGTCGCTTCGGATCTCCGTGAGAATCTTTGCAACCAACTCTTCCTGCTCTTCGCCGGACAAAAAAACCGGCATGCGGGTGATGAACTCCAGATCCACCGCTTCTTCGGGCAGCGCTTGTTTTTTGCGCTTCGTTTCGCTGATGAATTCCGTTGCCAGATAACGGCTTTCGCGCTCGTTCAGGGGTTTCATCCTGGCACCCAGTCCGCCGAACAGGTTTTTGCAGGCCAGCTCCACGGCCAGCGGGTCGTCCCCCGCATAGGTGCGGTACGTTTCCAGCCCCAATTCCTCGATGTCGTAGTAGTAGTATTGGTGAAGATGCGGCTCGGCTGCGGGATAGGGCAGTTCCCAATGCAAGTGCATGCCAAGCACACCCATCAATCGGGTGTCGGTGATCTCTCCGCTGATGAAGCGATAGTCGGCAAAGAGGTGTTCGCTCTTGCCGCCGGGTAATACTCTCAGTTTATTTCTGTCCATGGATCTCCAGAGCCTGTCCGTCCGTATGATACAAAAACCCGGCCTTGCGGTCCGGGTTTTTTCTTTCAGTCTGCCTTGCGATCAGTCGATGTTGTATTTGTTCTTGAACTTTTCTACACGGCCGCCGCGATTGATAAACTTCTGCTGACCCGTAAAGAACGGATGGCATTGAGAACAAACATCTAAACGTATTTCGTCCTTTGTGGACCGTGTCGTAAACTCGTTTCCACAGGCACAGGTGACCTTGCACTCTTTATAACCGGGATGGATCTCTGCTTTCATGTCTCTTTCCTCCTTCTTCCCAACATATCTATTGTCTATGTCCGGGAAAACGAATCCCCCAAACATGAGTACGCCGAATGAACGCTCATATATAATAGCACAGGCCTCCGGGGCATGCAAGAACTTTTTAGCGGGGTTTGCGGGCTTTGAGCACCCGGTCGTTTCCGCCCAGATCCCGGAGGATCCGGCTTCGCACGAAGGGAACACCCATGGCCGACACCAAGGCTTGCACCGCCGGTCCCTGATCGTAGCCGATCTCCATGAGCAGAAGCCCGCCGGGCTTCAGGTGATCGGGCGCATCCTTCAGGATCCGCCGGATCAGGTCCAGTCCGTCGGCGCCTCCGTCCAGCGCCATGCGGGGTTCGTGGTCCCGGATCTCCACAGCCAGGGTATCGATCACGTCGCTGGCGATGTAGGGAGGGTTGGACAGGATCAGTTCAAAGGGGCCCTGTCCTTTGACGGCTTCGAACAGGTCTCCCCGACAGAAGCGGATGGCATCGGCGACTCCCGCAGCCTCCGCATTCTTCCGCGCAACCTCCAGCGCTTCGGAAGAGAGATCTGTCGCCGTCACCCGGACGTTGTGATCCAGTTTGGCCAAGGCAATGGCCAGAGCCCCGCTTCCGGTGCAAAGGTCCAGCACCTTGTGATGCTTCAGAAAGCGGGTCAGTCTGGACAGCTCTTTCAGGGCCTCCTCGGCCAGAAGCTCCGTATCCTGACGGGGAATCAGCACCGACTCGTTGACTGTCAGCGGGATGCCCATGAACACCGTGCCGCCCAGGATGTACTGGAGCGGTGTGCCGCCGGTCCTTCTCCGGAGCAGATCGAAGAACGATTGACAGAGCATTTCATCCGCCGGTTCCCGGCCGTAGGCATACAGGTAAATACGATCCTTGTGCAACAGATGACAGAGCAGCTGTTCCGATTCCGTGATCGCATCTTCGTTTCCCTGTTCCTTCAGGAGATTCGTGCCGATGGTCAGCAACTCCCGCAAAGTCATTGCGCTTTTCCTCGGGACGTCTTTCGTTTCCGGTAGGCCTCCGTGGCTTCTTCATCCTTTTGGAGCAGGCCGTCCCGAAGCAGGGTGCCGACCCAGTATCGGCCGGCCTGCAGCCCATTCATCAGCGAGTCCTCTTCCCGTTCTTGCGCCGGCATCACAGCTTTCATGGCAACAATGGCCACTTCCAGTTGTTCCAATGTGGGTTCCTTCGTCGTCAGCTTCTGCAGCGCGATGCCGGGCATGCTCAGCGCTTTGACGATACGGCCGTCGTGGCGCCCGGTAAACTGCAGGAGCTCATAGGAAAGCCCTGCGATCAGAGGGATCAGCAGCAGGCGGGACAGGATCCGGGCCGCCAGACCCGGCCAGCCCAGCAGGGAGAAGATCAGCAGACTGAGCACCATCACGAACATCAGAAAACTGGTTCCGCAGCGGGGGTGCAGCGTGTAGAATGTCTGCGCATTTTCCGGCGTCAGCTCCAGGCCGCTCTCGTAACAGTGAATGGTCTTGTGTTCTGCGCCGTGATACTGAAAGACTTTTTTGATGTCGTCCATACCGGATATGAGCTTGACGTAGAGGACGAACATGGCGATCCGCACGGCCCCTTCCAGGAAATTCAGCGCGACTTCGTTGTGGATGCCGCCCCATACTTTGGCTCCGTGGATCAGCCAGGTAGGAAGGATGATGAAGACGCCCACCGTCAGAAGGATCGCCAGCGCCACGGAAGCGTACAGCATCAGGTTCAGAGCGCCCTTTTCGCCCAGGTGTTTTTCCAGCCATATCGTGGTCTTGTCTTTTTCGTAGAGCGGTTTTCCCTCTGCGTCGGTAAACTCTTCCAGGATCTCGGCGGAATACAGCAGGATGCCGGTGCCCTGGACCAGGGAAGAGAGAAAAACCATGATACCGCGAAGCACCGGGATCTTCTTCCATTTCCCCGGTGCCTTTAAAGGTTCCACACTCAGATGGATCGCGCCCGAAGGTTTGCGGATGGCGATGGACAGCTGTTCCGGCCCCTTCATCATGAGTCCTTCCAATATGGCCTGTCCGCCGATTTTTGTGGGGCAGGCGTTTTTGACGAATATTTTTTTCAGATCCATTACACGAGTCTCAGTTTCTTGAATATTTGAATAAAGTCTTCGTTGCTTCTGGTGTGCACCAGTTCATCGATGATCCGCTCCGTGGCTTCCTGTGCGCCCAGATCGCCCATGGCCCGGCGCATGAGCCAAATGGCTTCCAGTTCCTCCTGGCGCATGAGCATGTCTTCTCTGCGTGTTCCCGATTTATTCAGATTGATGGCAGGGAAGATTCGCTTTTCCGAAAGCTTTCGGTCCAGATGCAGCTCCATATTTCCCGTCCCCTTGAATTCTTCGAAGATCACATCGTCCATCCGGCTGCCGGTCTCCACCAGAGCGGTGGCCAGAATGGTGATGCTTCCGCCTTCCTCCAGGTTTCGGGCAGCACCGAAGAACTTCTTGGGCTTGTGGAGGGCTGCCGGATCCAATCCGCCGGACAAGGTACGTCCCGAAGGCGGCTCCACCAGGTTGTAGGCCCGCGCCAAGCGGGTGATGCTGTCCAGCAGGATGATCACGTGCTTGCCGTGTTCCACCAAACGCTGGGCCCGTGCCAGGACCATTTCCGCCACTTTCACGTGATGAGAGGGCTGCTCGTCGAAGGTGGAGTAGATGACTTCGCCGTTGATGGAACGCTGCATGTCCGTCACTTCTTCGGGCCGCTCGTCGATGAGCAGCACGATGAGTTCTGCGTTCACTTTCTGGCGTTCGATGCTTTTGGCGATCTGCTTGAGCAGCGTCGTCTTTCCTGCTTTGGGCGGCGCCACGATCATGCCCCGTTGTCCCATGCCGATGGGCGCCACCAGGTCGATCAGCCGCATGGAAAGCTCCCGGCTGCCTTTTTCCAGGGTAATGCGCCGATTGGGGAATACCGGCGTCAAATCCGAAAAATCCGGTCGCTTGCGCGCGAAACCCGGGTCGTCTCCGTTGACGGTCTTGACGAAGAGCAAAGCGCCGAAGCGTTCTCCTTCGTTGGGTTTGCGGGCAATGCCGCAGATTTTGTCGCCGGTCTTCAGGTTGAACCGGCGGATCTGCGTCGGGGACACGTACACGTCTTCGTCGGAAGTGAGAAAGTTGTCGAAGCGCAAGAATCCGAAGCCGCCGTCCGCAATGTCCAGAATACCGGTCTTGAGCGTCCTTCCGTCTTTGAGAGGCTCTTCTTCGCGACAGGGGTCCGGAGCGTCGGCCGGCTCGTCGTCTTCGACGTCCCGAAGCGCAGCCTCGGGCTCCGGTCGCCACTCGTATACTTTCCTGCCGCCGTTCTTTCCGGCGTCCGGGCCGGCCGCCTCAGCCTGTCCCCGATCCTTGCCCGCCTCTTCCTTCTTTTGCGCCGCTGCCTCCAGATGCATCTTCGTCAGGAGATCCAGGATCTCCTTCTTCTTCATCTTTGCCGTGTCGGCCACGCCCAGTGCGCCTGCGATCTCCCGCAGTTCGGCGACTTTTTTATCTTTCAGAATATCCAGTTCCATTGAAATCCTTTCGTCGGGAGCGTCGTTGCTCCTATCTGATCTCCAGCACGTAAGCGCCGTCGGCGATCAGGGTCACATCGATCCCCTTTCGGATCGTTGTATCGGCCAGCGTTGCATCGTCATAGCAATACCGCAACAGCAATCCTTCCTCGGTAGAAAGCGTCAGGACACCGTAGTCGTCTTCCGAAGAAAGGTTTTCGATCCAACCCGTCCGCAGTTGCACGCCGGTGCCGATCAGGACCTGCCTGCCGGCGCCCAGAAGACAGGAAACCGATACGAATGTATTTTCCAGCGCAACGAGCTCCCCGGCCGAAATCTCCCGGCCGTCCGCAATGATGGCTGCGTCGGCGGAAAGTTGCACGCTCCAGGTGCTGCCGTCGCGCTTTTCCAGTACAAAGCGGCGACTTTCGGTCTGCACGCTCCTTACGATACCGCTGTGAAGGATCAGACTGTCTTCCAGTTTTCTGGCTGCCTGAGGTGTTTGGACCTTGCGCGCCGCATCCTCCAACAGCCGGGTGCACACTGCGGCAAACTCCACACGCCGGATCCCGTCCAGGGGATTCAGATTGCCCTTGTTGTCACCGGTCATGATTTCGTGCCGGTACAGCGCGTCCGCAAAGGCAAAGGTCTCGTCGGAAATCGCTGCGCCGTCGCCGTAGGGAAGAACCGCCGCCGGCGCCGATTCGTACGCCATGGCTTTGGCTGCCCACATTGCAACCAATTGACGAGGGGCAAACGCCGCTCCTCCGGCATCCTGAAAGTCTTTGGCTGCCACGTATTCGTACCGGAATCCGTACGCCGCATACAGCCGAGCCCATTCGGCGATCCCGCCGGCAGTCAACTGCTGCGCATAGGGTTCGGACAGGTCCGTCTCATCCTGCAAAAGGCCGGTGCTTTGGAGCGTCCGGTAGATCATGGCCAGGGATTCCTGCTTGCTCACCGGATGTTCGGGATCAAAACGAAAGATCCCTTCCTCTTGAGTAGGGTATCCGTTGATGATGCCCGCATCGGCGGCAGTCCGGATATAAGCAGCGCCCCAATAGGCATCTTCCACATCCACAAAGCCCGTCTGAGCAAAAGCGGACAGAGACATGGACAGCACCAATACGGCAGCGATCCACATCCTTCTTCGGGGACGACCCAAAGTTGCGTTCTGTTTTTGATTCATAGATTGTACCTGCAAATAAGGGAACTCAAACGGCAGAACACCGTTCGCAAGAATATTCTATCGCTTTTCGCCAAAAAAAGCAAGAGGCGGGGCGTCGCAGCGCCCGCCTTCCTATGCGCCCAAGTAAGCCTTCTTGACCCGGGGATCGTTGAGCAGTTCTTCCGCGTCTCCTTCCATGGCGATGCGGCCGGTTTCCAGAACATAGGCCCGGTCGGCGATGGACAGTGCCATTTTGGCGTTCTGTTCCACCAGAAGCACGGTGATGCCGCTTTCATGCATTTTCTCGATAATGTGAAACACTTCCCGCACCAGCATGGGAGACAGTCCCATGGAAGGTTCATCCATGACGATCATCTTCGGATTGCTCATCATGGCACGGCCCGTGGCCAGCATTTGCTGTTCGCCTCCGGACAACGTGCCCGCCAGCTGTTTTTCCCGCTCCTTGAGCCGGGGAAAACTCTCGTAGATCCGTTCCAGATCTTCCTCCAATTCCGATAGTTTTTCTTTCCTGTAAAACGCACCCATGTAGAGATTTTCCTGGACCGTCATGCGTGTAAAGACGTGGCGCCCTTCGGGCACGTGGGCCAGTCCCATGGACACGATTTTGCTGGGAGGCGTTTTTCTCAGGTCTGCTCCGTTGTATTCGATGGTCCCTTCGGAAGCCGAGATCAGTCCGGTGATCGTATGGAGAATGGTGGTCTTTCCGGCCCCGTTGGCGCCGATGAGCGACACGATCTCTCCGTCCGGAACCTTCAGACTGATTCCCTTGATCGCATGGATGGCGCCGTAGGATACATGTAGATTTTCGATCGTTAACATCTTGGTGTTCCTTTCCCTCCGGCGTTAGTCTTCTTCGCCCAGATAGGCGGCGATAACCCGCGGATCGGAGGAGATCTCCTCCGGAGTCCCCCGCGCGATGGTGGTCCCGTAGTCGATGACGATGATGTGCTCGCAGATCTTCATGACCAGGCTCATGTCGTGCTCGATCAAAAGGATGGAAATATTGAACCGCTGACGGACGATACGGATGCACTCCAGCAGCTCGGCGGTTTCCGTGGGGTTCATGCCCGCTGCCGGTTCGTCCAGAAGCAGGAGCTTCATCCCCGTGGCCAGCGCACGGGCGATCTCCAGCTTCCGCTGCTGTCCGTAGGGCAGGTTTTCCGCGATATAATCCGCTTTATCCTGGAGGTTGAAGATGTCCAGAAGTTCCCGGGCTTTCGCCTCGTTCTCCGCTTCGCTCTCCCAGTACTTTCCCGTTCGGAACAGTGCGGAGAACAGATTGTAGGAGTAGTAGGGATTCATGGCCACTTTGACATTTTCCAGCACCGTCATCTGCTTGAAAAGACGGATGTTCTGGAACGTTCGGGCAATGCCGCTCTGCACGACCTGATGGGTCTTTTTCCCGTTCATACGCCGCCCCATGAAGAAATAATCTCCTTCCGAAGGGATGTATACACCTGTCAGCAGATTGAAGACGGTGGTCTTGCCGGCGCCGTTGGGCCCGATCAGACCCACCAGCTCGTTTTCGCCCATTTCCAGATTGAAATCGTTGACGGCGCGAAGACCGCCGAAGGTGATGCCCAGGTGACTGACTTTGATCAGCGGCGTTTCTCTGTCTGTGGAAAGCTGTGTGCCGTTATCCATTACGCCCGGACCTCCTTTTCCTGTTTATTTCCGGCGCCTTTGCCCCGGAGGCGGCCAAAGATCCTGGCCAGTGAAAATTCGTAGGTCCCCAGCAGCCCCGTGGGCCGGAAGATCATCATCAGGACCAGCACGACGGAGTAGACCAGCATGCGATACTCGTCAAAGGAGCGGAGCGCTTCGTTGAGCGTGGTGAGGCCGATGGCCGCAACGATGGACCCCGTAATGGACCCCATTCCGCCGAACACGACCATCACGAAATAGTTCACCGACGCCATAAAGCCCATGTTTCCCGTGTTGAGAGAGGAATAGCACGCCGCAAAGATCGATCCTGCGATGCCTGCAAACATGGCGGAAAACGCAAATCCCATCACTTTATAGAACGTGGTATCGATGCCGCTGGCTTCCGAAGCGATCTCGTCGTCCCGGATGGAGATGATCGCCCGTCCGAACCTGGATCGAATAAACGTGAAGATCACCGCCACGCAGGCGATCGTAAGGAGCGCGACAAAAAACATATAGTGTGATTTCGTGGCATTGTTGAAGCCGAGGCCTGTCTTGTAGAGCACGGGACTGGCCGAACCCTGTTCCAGTCCGTCGGCGCCGGCCCAGGGAATCCCCTGGATGACGACTCTGATGATCTCGCCGAATCCCAGCGTAATGATGGCCAGGTAGTCGCCTCGGAGCCGAAGTGCCGGGATCCCTACCAAAATACCGAACAGTCCGGCCAGGATCGCGGAAGCGACGAGACAGATGACGAAGCGGATAAATTGTTCCGCACCGTCGCCGGCAAGCACGCCTGCACGAACCATCGCCAAAGACAGCAGCGCCGAGGTATACGCGCCGATCAGCATGAATCCCGCATGTCCCAGGGCCATTTGCCCCAGAAATCCGTTGGTCAGGTTCAAAGAGGTAGCCATGATGATCCCGATACAGGACAGCCAGAATATGCCTACGATGTAGGAGGAAAACACCTGATTGAAGCCCAGCCAGGCGATGACGCCGAGAAGGATGGAAATGGCAATCAGATTCAGCGTGGAGGCTTTTTTGATATCGTTGGGCATCTTCATATCCTACACCTTCTCTCCCTGGTTTTTCCCTAAAATGCCGGCCGGTTTCACCAACAACACGATGATCAGGATCGCAAACACCACCGCATCGGAAAACGCCGATGTGATGATCCCGCCGGTGAGAGATGCGCTGTAGGCTTTGGAAAGGGATTCCACCAGACCGATCGTCAAGCCGCCCAGCATGGCGCCGGGCATGATGCCGATCCCCCCCAGTACGGCGGCGACGAAGGCTTTGAGACCCAGCATGGAGCCCATGGTAGGCATCACGGAAGGATACTGGGCGCAATACATGAGCGCCGCGACCGCTGCCAGGGCAGAGCCGATGGCAAAGGTGAGGGTGATCGTCCGGTTGACGTTGATCCCCATGAGAACGGACGCTTGCTTATCTTCGGAAACGGCCCGCATGGCCCGTCCCATTTTGGTCTTGTGGATGAATAATTGCAGAAACACCATAGTGACCGCTGCGATGGCGATGGTGGCAAGGGTGGTTCCGTCGATCTTGACGGCGCCTATTTGAACAGCGGGCAGGCTGAAGATCGAAGCCTTGATGACCCGTGGATTTGACGTAAACAATACCTGAGCCAGGTTTTCCAGAAACAGACTCATGGCGATGGCCGTGATCAGCGCCGACATTCGTGTGCCTTTTTTTCGCACCGGCCGGTAAGCCACGGCTTCCGTGGTGATCCCCACGGCGGAAGCGACGATCACCGCCGCAGCCACAGCGGTCCAGGCCGGCAGGCCGAAGCCCAGCATGACCGGAATGGTGAAGATCATGGTGTATGCGCCCACCATGATAAAATCTCCGTGGGCAAAGTTGATCAACCGGATGATCCCGTAGACCATAGTGTACCCCAAAGCGATCAGCGCATAGACGCTGCCCATCCGAAGGCCGTTGATGGCTTGTTGTATGAACTCGCTCAATTTCGAATCCGCCTTTCGTGGTGTCTGGTTATGACGCGCCGCTTGGGAAGGGCCGGCGCTGCCCTTTACAAGGAAAATGAGAGGCACGAAGGTCGTTGCGTCATTTCGCGCCTCTCCATTTTAGCATATTGTCAGCCCTCGTGAAAAGGTGCTGTTCACAACTAGTTCTGCGTCTTGTTGAATTTTTGGCTTACGCTGTCGCCGTCTTCGTACAGTTCGATGATGGCAACGGATTTTTCCGGTGTGCCGGTCTCATCCAGAACGAACGTACCTGTGACGCCGTCGAATTCCATCCCGTCCAGCGCTGCTTTGACAGCTGCCGCTTCCGTGGTTCCGGCTTCCGTGATGGCTTTGAAAAGCATGTTGGCGCCGTCATAGCCCAGCGCTGCCAACGCATTGGGCATCTCGCCGTACGCTGCCTGGTAGTTGGCGATGAAGCTCTGAACGATTTCCTTTTCGTCTTCCGTGGAATAGTGATTCGTGAAGAAGACGTTGTTGTAGTCAGCCATGGTGCCGGTGATGTAGTCGGGCACGATGCCGTCAAATCCGTCGGGACCCATCACTGCGCCGGTGAATCCGGCCGCTCTGGTCTGGGGAATGATATAGGGGCCGGCTGCATTGTAGTAGTAGGCTGCGAACAGGGAGTCCGCGCCTGCAGCGGCGATCTTGGTAGCCTGCGTGGTGAAGTCCGTGTCATCCATGGAGGAGCTGGCTTCGTCCACGACTACTTCGATGCCGAAATCGGGCGCCGCTGCCACGAATGAATCCCGGAGACCCTTGGAATAGGTGTCGCCTGCACAATAGAGGACCGCCGCCTTGGTGTATCCGTTTTCGGACAGGAACTTGGCGCCCATGATGCCCTGATAGGAATCCTTGAAGCAAGAACGGAACACATAGTCGGACTCCGTGGTGATGGTATCCGCTGTGGACGTAGGCGTCAACATGACAACACCTTCGCTGTTGGCAATGCTGGTGACCGCACTGGTGACACCGGACGTGACCGGGCCGAGTACGACGGTGATGCCGTCGCTGACCAGTTTATTGAATGCGGAGACGCCTTCCGTGGAATCGCCTTTGTCGTCCATGATGACCAACTCGACCATCTTTCCGTCGATACCGCCGGCCGCATTGATCTCCTCTTTGGCCATCTCTGCCGCATTCTTTACCGCGATGCCGTACACGGAAACACTTCCTGTAAGGGGAGCAATGACACCGACTTTGTATCCCTCGTCAGCAGGTTCTTCTCCGCCGCCTCCGCCGCAGCCGGTAAGAGCCAGGCTCATGATCATGACCATTGCCAAAACAAGTGTCAGGATTTTTTTTGTTTTCATTTTCACACCTCTTCTTCATTTTGATTGTACCCGGCCGGGAATTCGTCCGGGAAAAGTCAAATAGTAAACCTAATAATAGTGGAACATTCGTTGGTTGTCAACAGTTATTCTTCAATTTATTTGTGTGGCAAACACAAATTGAAACCGCTGGGAAAAATTTAACGGACGGAACCAAAAATCCGTCCGTTTTTCTGTGATTCTTTGGCCTCCCACCCCAAGGAGCCCGCCGCCCTTCCGCTTATTCTCCGTCGGGCAGTTCAACCGCGCCTTCCGTGGTCGTTTCGATTTCCAGGGAATAGATTTCCTTGAGCATGGCAGCCACCTGTTCCTCGTCGGCGACCCAGAAGGAAAGCTCGTGCATGAATTTATCCCGGCCGGGGAGTGTATAGGCGCTCACGTTCTCCGAGGACAGACCGTTCATGGCCCTGATGGCCAGCTTTCCTGCCATGGCAAAGGTAAGGTCCGACTCCACATTCTGAAGCGTTACCTTGGCCACGTCCTTGAGATTTCCCAGTTTCAGGCATTCCCGGATCACCGCCTTGACGAAATCCTGCTGGACCTTGATCCGCTGGATGTCTCCGGCTTCGTAGCTCTTGTATCCCTGCCGCGCAAAGGCGGGATTCGTCTTGCGGAACCGAAGGAATTCGATCACGTTGCTGCTGTCGATGATCTGTTTTCCTGCAGGAATATCGATGTACAGTTCCTTGCCTCTGGTCGTATCTATATATTTCATGTAGAAGGGAATCTCCACTTCGACACCGCCGATCACGTCCATCACTTTGCGGATATCCGCATATTCCACGATGGCATAGTAATGGATCGGCATGCCGTACAGGATCTCCGATACCGCTTCGGCCAAAGGCACAATTCCTTCGGAATGGTAGATGGAATTGATTTTACTGAAAGCGTAGTTGCCGTACCCATCCCTGAAATAGAAGGTGTCCCGGGGGATGGAAATCATGTTGATGTATTGATTGACCATGTCGTAGCTGGCCAGCATCAACGTATCGGTCATGTTGTCGTTTAGGCCCATGAGCAAAAAATTGACCCGGTCCTTGCTCTGAAAAACCTCGTAGAACGGGCTGTCCTCATCTACCGCAATGGGCGTCATTTCATCCAGCAGACGCTCTTCGGTTTCGAATATGGTACTGTCGCCCACCTTGGCAAAGACGTGGCGAATCGGTATCATGACCGCCGTTGCCAAGACGAACACCAGCAGAAATGTGGTGAATGTTTTCTTCATGGGTTCCCCTTTATTATAATCTCTCTCTCATTTCCCTTTTATAGGCCTCCACCCCCGGCTGATCAAAGGGTTCCACCCCCATCATGTAGGCAGACAGGGCGCACGCCGTCTCAAAGAAGTATACCATCTGCCCCACGATTTGTGGAGAAGTATTTGTCTTGATCCGAAAGCGAAACAGGGGGATCCC
>JAAYDG010000186.1 GCA_012729355.1 Clostridiales bacterium | reverse complement strand
GTGGTGACGGTGAGGATGATTCCGACACCCAGCAGCAGGATCATCAGGGGCGGTCCCCAGACGATCGCATTGGCTTGGTCGATTAAATCCATGAATCCCATTATTTCACCTCCAAAGTATGAAATAAAAAAAGAAATATAGTACATCTTCATTCTAAGCGAAGGATCATCGGTGCGCAATAGGAGATGTATAATTCTGTCAACATTCGTGATAATACCCTATTCATAAAGAAATATCACGATTATTGCCAAATATAACAGGAATAAATCTATTGAATGCATATAATTATCGTTAATATTCCAGATTGTCATATAAATAGGAGAAAAACGAAATGGGACTCACACGAGAGGATGCAGTAAAGTTGTTTCGCACATTTGAAAGGGGAAAAAAGAATCTGATCACCGATGTGCCGGGTGTGAAGGTGGGGCACGTGACTTTGGCCGACGGAGAGATCCAAACCGGCGTGACGGCGATCCTTCCCCATCCGGACAATCTGTTCCGGGAAAAGTTGTTCGCCGGGGTTTCGGTGATCAACGGATTTGGGAAAAGCGCAGGCCTGATACAGATCCAGGAACTGGGCACGCTGGAGAGTCCCATCATTATGACGAACACCTTGTCGGTGGGCACGGCGCTGACGGCCTGCGTCCGCTATATGCTGGAGGAAAACCCGGAAATCGGCGTCGAAACCGGAACGGTCAACTGTGTAGTTACCGAGTGCAACGATGGGGAACTGAACGATATCCGGGGACTGCACGTTCGGGAGGAGCACGTACGGGAAGCGATTCGCTCCGCGGGCGAAGTGTTCGAAGAAGGGGCTGTGGGCGGCGGCAGAGGAATGGAAATGATGGGGTTGAAGGGAGGGATCGGATCGGCTTCCAGGGTGTTGAACCTGGAGGGTCGAGCCTACACCATCGGCGCCATCGCCATGACCAACTACGGTACGGATGATAATTTGGTAGTCGGCGGAGATCCGGTCGGTCGTCGCATTCAGTCGCGCCGGACCCGGGAAGATAAGGGCTCCTGCATCATCGTCATTGGCACGGATATCCCGTTGATCGACCGGCAGCTGCGCCGTGTGGCGCTGCGGGCGACGCATGCACTCGCCCGAACTGGCTCGTATTCCGGAAACGGCAGCGGTGACATTGCATTGGCCTTCTCCACAGCCAACAGAGTGGAACATTTCAACAAGAGCAAGTTCAAAGAATTTCGAATGTTGTATGACGAAGAATTGTCTCCGGTGTTCGAGGCGACGGTGGAGGCCGTCGAGGAAGCGTTGCTCAGTTCCCTGTTTCACGGAGAAACGGTGCAGGGTATTCGCGGAAAGACACTAAAATCCTTGAGAGAATATCTTTAAACCCAGATGAAGTGGGCAGTTCATAGAAATGCAGCAGCAAAAAAAAAGAAGAAGGACGTACGTCCTTCTTCTTTTTTGTTACCTATTTTGCGGCAAGCTTCTTCTTGTCTTCGTACCAGAGTACGAATTCGGGATCTACTTCGCCGATGCCCATGTAGCGGGCTTTGTAATCCTTGAGGAGTCCCAGGAATGTCTTCAGCAGGAAGAGC
>JAAYDG010000185.1 GCA_012729355.1 Clostridiales bacterium | reverse complement strand
GAGATCGCACACAGCGCCTGCTGCGATGCCATCCAGTCCTCCGTTCCGCTTTCGGTGTGACGGATGCCTCCGCTGGGAAGTGCCATGGACATCAATCGGCTGACCGGCGTATTTCCGTTCTTGTCGAATCGGCTGTCTTTCTGTGGGTCAATGCCCAAAGCGGTCAAAGCCATGATCACCTGAGCTGCGCTTTCTGTGTTTTCCACACCTCTGCTGGAAAATCCGCCATTGGCTGCCTGCTGGGCAGACAGATATGCGATCGCTCGATCGATCTGGGCGCCGCAGGTTTCCCGATAAGGCGCCAAGGCCATGAGCGCCATAGCTGTTACGTCCACATCGCCGCCGGTGCCCAGTTGGGCAAATCCGCCGCCGGGCAATTGCACATCCAAAATCTTCTGAAGAATAGCCTCTCTGCCTTCGTAAGCGCCTGCCGGAGCTGTATAGTTTTTGGAATCCAAAGCGATCAACGCGAAGATGGTGCCGTTGTTTCCCTGCGTGTCCAGAGGCTTGGTCAGGCCCCGGTCATAGGTGCCGTCTGCGATCAGGTCCGCGCCTCCCGTATTCCTCGGATCTCCGCCGCAGGCCAGCACGGCCAGGGTGATGCGGTGCCACTCCGTGGCTTTGGAGGCACTGAGCTGATCCGGTGTGCTGTACCGCGACTGTACGTTTTTTGCCAGCGCCGACAGGTAGCCGGCGTAGTCGCCGGGCAGACCCATCTGGCTCATAGCGATAACGAACCAGTCCGAATCGGTGGTTCCCGCATGCTCCGCAAACAGGCCGCCGGGCAGATCTTCGCTGGTCGTGCCGCCAGCTGCTGTGCTGCACCAATTCAGAATGCCATTGGCCGCATCGACCAGATCCTGCCTGGAATACACCGTCTTTTCCGCTGCGTACGCTTGAATCGCAGGAGCAAACGGTACCATAGACGTTATTAAAAAAGCTCCTACGATTATCATTGCCGCCACTATTCGGAAAATGCAGCGCTTATGCTTGAACCTGTCCATTCTTTCACCTACTTTTTTCAGCCGGGTCGGCTGCGCAAAAAACGGGCCGGAGCGATCCTTCGCTCCGGCCCGTTTTTACCGTACTGCTTGTGCCGCCTGGTCCGATGACCCGTCGGGGCGGCTGTCTGTCCATGCAGGTCTTCCGGCTCTCGGATCTTGGTGCTGGCTCGTCTTCCCAATTTCTCAGTGACCGGCAACAGCCATGAGACAGCACTCCCCGATTACGGCGGCGGGACCGCGCGGGAATCTCACCCGCTTCCCTATCAGCCGGCGCTGCCGGCACATGGATTCTTCCTATGATGCTATTCTTTCAGCTCGCCGGACTATTCGGCTTGAGCTTTTTTCTTATATCCTTCGACTCTTTCCTTGGCGTTTTCTTCGGCCAACCGGAACAATTCTTCCGCATCGTCTGGGAATTCCATCGCCAGTGCGGAATAGCGCACCTGATCCATGATGAAGTCCCGGAAGGAGCCTGTGGGCTCTTTGGAGTCGAGAATGAAGGGGTTCTTTCCTTCCTCTTTCAGCTGCGGATTGTAGCGGTACAAGCTCCAGTAGCCGCTCTCCACCGCCAGCTTCTCGTTCTCCTGAGTCTTGCCCATGCCCCGCTTGATTCCGTGGTTGATGCAGGGAGCATAGCAAATGATCAGAGAGGGACCCGGATAGGCTTCCGCTTCGCGAACGGCCTTAAGGAATTGATTTTTGTCCGCGCCCATGGCGACTTGGGCTACATAGATGTACCCGTAGGTCGTAGCCAGCATGCCCAGATCCTTTTTCTTGATCTTCTTGCCCGATGCGGCAAACTTGGCGATGGCCGCTGTAGGGGTAGCCTTGGAGGATTGGCCGCCGGTATTGGAATACACTTCGGTGTCAAAGACCAGAACGTTGATGTCTTCGCCCGACGCCAGGACGTGGTCCAGGCCGCCGTAGCCGATATCGTAGGCCCAGCCGTCACCGCCCAGGCACCACACAGACTTCTTGACAAGGAAATCTTTCTTGTCTTCCAGCTGCTTGGCCAGATCCGCAGCGTCTCCGGTCAGGGAGGCGCCGTTGAGTGCTTTCACGAGCGCGTCGCTGACTTCCTGGGTCTTGCCGCCGTCTTCCATGTAGGTCAACCAGTCTTCGCAGGCCCCGTTCAGCGCCGCGTCATCGGACTTTTCCTTCAACTCGACAATGATATCCTTGGTTTTTTCCCGCATCTGCTTGACCGCCATGGCCATGCCGAAGCCGTACTCCGCATTGTCCTCGAACAGGGAATTGGCCCAGGAGGGACCTTTTCCTGATTTGTCGGTGGTGTAGGGCATGGACGGTGCCGATGCGCCCCAGATGGAGGAACAGCCCGTCGCATTGGCGATCATCATGCGGTCGCCGTACAGTTGGGTAATGACCTTGATATATGGGGTCTCTCCGCAACCTGCGCACGCGCCGGAAAACTCAAAGTAAGGGGTGGTAAACTGGCTGCCTTTGACCGTGGTCCTGGGCATCAGGTCGTTCTTATCCGTCAGTCCTGCGGCAAATTCCCAGTTGGGCACTTCGCCCATCTGGGTCGCCAGGGGCTCCATGGTGAGCGCCTTGGTCTTGGCCGGGCAGATATCGGCGCAGTTGCCGCAGCCCAGACAATCCAAAGGAGAAATCTGGATCTTGTACTGCAGGCCTGCCAGTTCCTTTCCGTTGGCCTTGATGGTCGCAAAGCCTTCCGGCGCAGCCGCAACGTCTTCCTCGTTGAGCAGGAACGGGCGGATCGAAGCGTGGGGGCAGACGAAGGAACACTGGTTGCACTGGATGCAGTTCTCCGGGTGCCACATGGGCACGTTGACGGCAACGCCTCTCTTTTCGTAGGCGGCTGTCCCCGAGGGGAAGGTTCCGTCCTGACGATCCATAAATACGCTTACCGGCAGGTCATCGCCTTCCTGACGATTCATGGGCACCAGGATTTCCTCGATGAACTTCGGCATATCCTTCTTGTCTTCTTTTTCGTCCCGGGCATCTTTCCATGCAGCCGGCACTTCTACTTTATGAAGACCGTTTTCGCCCGCATCCACCGCGGCCCAGTTCATGTGGACGATCTTTTCGCCCTTCTTGCCGTAGGCATGCTCGATGGATTCTTTCAGGTAACCGACCGCTTCCTCCATGGGAATCACGTTGGCCAGCTTAAAGAAAGCGGACTGCATGATCATGTTGATCCGGTTGCCCAGTCCGATCTCTTCGGCCAGGGCAGTGGCATCGATGGTGTAGAACTGGATATCGTTCTCCGCCAGGTAGCGCTTCATGGAAGCGGGCAGATTGGCGTTCAGTTCCTCATCCGTCCAGATGCAGTTCAGCACGAAATTTCCACCCTTTTTAAGGCCTCGGAGCAAATCGTACTGATGCACATAAGCCTGATTGTGACAGGCCACAAAGTCCGCTTCCGTGATCAGGTACGTGGACTGGATCTTGTTTTTTCCGAACCGGAGATGGGAGATGGTGACACCGCCGGATTTCTTGGAGTCGTAGGAGAAATAGCCCTGGGCATACAGATCCGTGTTGTCTCCGATGATCTTGATCGCCTGCTTGTTGGCGCCGACGGTTCCGTCGGAGCCCAGGCCCCAGAACTTGCAGCGGACAGTCCCTTCCGGTTCCGTTGCGATCTTGACGGTAGGCAGGGAGCTGTGATAGACATCGTCTTCGATTCCGATGGTGAACTGGTTCTTCGGCTCCTCCTCCTTGAGGTTGTTGAACACGGCCACGATCTGTCCCGGTGTGGTGTCCTTGGACCCGAGGCCGTAGCGTCCGCCGACGATCAGCGGAGCATCGGCTTCGCCGTAGTACATGGTCTTAAGGTCCATATAGAGGGGGTCGCCCATGGCGCCCGGTTCTTTTGTTCTGTCCAGAGCCGCGATCCGCTTGACGGTCTTGGGCATGACGGCTCTGAGATATTCGGGCGCCCAGGGCCTGTAGAGGCGGACCTTGATAAGGCCGACTTTTTCTCCCTGCGCAAGCAACGCGTTCATGGTCTCCTCGATGGTCTCGCACACGGAGCCCATGGCAACGATGATGCGGTCTGCATCCGCTGCGCCCACGTAATCAAACAGCTTGTAGGGCCGTCCGGTTTCTTCTCCCAGTTTCTCCATATACTCTTCCACGATGGCCGGAAGTTTCTCGTAGTATGCATTGGCTGCTTCCCGCGCTTGGAAGAAGATGTCGGGGTTCTGCGCCGTACCGCGGATCACAGGATGCTCGGGATTCAGCGCATTCTTGCGGAAAGCCTGAACCGCGTCCATGTCGATGAGCTTTCGGAACACTTCGTAATCGATCACTTCCACTTTCTGTACTTCGTGAGAAGTCCGAAAACCATCGAAAAAATGCAGGAAAGGCACTTTGCCTTTGATTGCGGACAGATGCGCAATGCCGGCCAGATCCATGTCTTCCTGCACAGAACCGGAGCAGAGCAGGGCAAACCCGGTCTGTCTGGCTGCCATCACATCGGAGTGATCTCCGAAAATCGACAGTGCATGAGTTGCCAGAGTTCTGGCCGTCACATGAAATACACCGGGCAGCAATTCGCCGGCGATCTTGTACATATTGGGGACCATCAGAAGCAATCCCTGGGAAGCGGTATAGGTCGTGGTGAGTGCGCCGGCTGCCAGGGAGCCGTGGACCGTCCCCGCTGCGCCTCCTTCGGACTGCATTTCAACGACTTTGACCTGCTGTCCGAACAGGTTTTTCTCTCCGTGGGCCGCCATCTCGTCTACGAGTTCGGCCATGGGAGAGGATGGTGTGATCGGAAAGATTGCAGCCACATCCGTAAATGCATAAGACACGT
>JAAYDG010000031.1 GCA_012729355.1 Clostridiales bacterium | reverse complement strand
GGAGTTACTCCCATTCCACCGTGGCGGGCGGCTTGCTGGTGATATCATAGACCACACGCCCGACGCCGGACACTTCGTTCACGATCCGCTTGCTGGCCTCTTCCAAAACCGGATAGGGGATCCTGGCCCAGTCGGCTGTCATGCCGTCGGTGCTGGTGATGGCCCGCAGGGCGATCACATAATCGTAGGTACGGAAATCTCCGGTAACCCCTACGGTCCGGAGGTCTGTGAGCACGGCGAAGTACTGCCAGATCTCCCGGTCCAATCCGGCTCTGGCAAGTTCCTCCCGGAAGATCCAGTCCGCCTCCCGCAGGATGCACAGCTTGTCCTCCCGTACTTCGCCCAGACAGCGGATGGCCAGACCCGGCCCGGGAAAAGGCTGACGCCGAACGATTTCCTCGGGCATGCCCAAGGCCTGCCCTACCTGGCGGACTTCGTCCTTGAAGAGCATGCGCAGAGGTTCCAACAGCTCAAATTCCACATCCTCGGGCAGACCGCCCACGTTGTGGTGGCTCTTGATGGTGGCGGAAGTGGAGGTGCCGCTTTCCACCACGTCGGGATAGATCGTTCCCTGGAGCAGAAAATCGAAGGTGCCGCATTCCAGAAACAATTTTCCGGCTTCCTCTTCAAAGACGCGGATGAATTCTTCGCCGATGATCTTGCGCTTTCGCTCCGGGTCGACAACACCGGCCAGCTTGGCCAGAAACCGCGCTTGTGCGTCGACTCTTTTGACCTTCAAATCAAACTGACGGGTGTAGACGTCCATGACCTGATCGCCTTCGTTCTTGCGCATCAGGCCGTGATCCACGAAAATACACCGCAGATTGTCGCCGACGGCCTTCTGGGTCAGAATGGCGGCAACGGAAGAATCCACGCCGCCGGAGAGGGCGCAGAGGACCTTTCGGTCCCCCACTTTCGCTTTGATGGCTTGCATCTGTTCCAGTGCGAAATCCGAAAGGATCCAGTCCGGCTTGCAGCCGCAGATCTCGAACAGGAAATTCTCAAAGAGATCTTTCCCGAAAGGCGTATGGGATACTTCGGGATGGAACTGAACTGCGTAGAGTTTTTTTGCGGGATTCTCCATCACAGCAGCGGGGCAGGTCCCCGTGTGGGCGGTGATCGTAAAGCCTTCGGGAATATCGTCGATAAAATCCATGTGGGTCATCCAGCAGGAGTCCACGGCAATGCCGTGCATCAGATGGCCGGGATACACTGCGCCGGGCTGGGCGCCCCGGGGGCCGGGCATCAGCGGCGTCCTGCCGTTCTCCCCCCGATCCGGCGTGCTGACGCTGCCGCCCAGGATCTGAGCCATGAGTTGAGCGCCGTAACACAGTCCCAGAATGGGGATCCCTGTGTCGAAGAACGACGCCGGCAGCCTGGGTGCATCCGGCAAATAAACACTGTTGGGACCGCCCGAAAGAATGATGCCGT
This sequence comes from Clostridiales bacterium, assembly GCA_012729355.1. GTDB lineage: Bacteria > Bacillota > Clostridia > Peptostreptococcales > Anaerovoracaceae > UBA10908. Next base: position 15,823 of record JAAYDG010000031.1, on the reverse strand, counting down.
CGGGGGGGGTCTTCCGAACTTCTTCCTCGGCCCGTTCGTAGGGAACGATCTCGCAGTAGACTTTCGCTTCCCGGACTCTTCGGGCAATCAACTGCACGAATTGTCCGCCGAAATCGACGATCAGTATTCTCTGTTGCTCCATGGGGACCCTCCTAGCGATTTTGAGATGTGTTGGTATCTTTGAGCGTCACATCGTGGGCGCCTCCCTCCACAATGGACGTGGCGGAAACCTGTGTGATCTTTGCTTTTTCTTGAAGTTCCCCGATGCTCAGCGCTCCGCAGTTGCAGAACGTGGAACGGATCTTTGACAGAGACTGGCGCACTCCGTCGGACAGGGCCCCTGCATAGGGAACGTAAGAATCCACGCCTTCCTCAAAACGGAATTTTTCCTCGCCGCCCATGTCGTAGCGCTGCCAGTTGCGCGCCCGGTTGGACCCTTCTCCCCAGTATTCTTTTACGTAAGAGCCGTTGACCATCAGCTTGGCGGTGGGGCTTTCGTCAAATCGGGAGAAGTATCTGCCCAACATCAGAAAATCAGCGCCCATCGCCAGTGCCAGTGCCATGTGATAATCATGGACGATCCCGCCGTCGGAGCAAACCGGGACATAAACGCCGGTCTCTTTCAAATATTCGCTCCGGGCCGCCGCCACATCGATCACCGCGGAAGCCTGTCCGCGGCCGATTCCCTTGGTCTCTCTGGTGATGCAGATGGATCCGCCGCCGATGCCTACTTTCACAAAATCGGCTCCCGCTTCCGCGAGGAACCGGAATCCGTCCCGATCCACCACGTTGCCGGCGCCTACTTTCACCGATTCTCCGTATTCGCTTCGGATCCACTCGATGGTTTTCTTCTGCCATTCGGTAAATCCTTCGGAGGAGTCGATGCACAACACATCGGCGCCGGCCCGGATCAACTCCGGGACCCGTTCCCGGTAATCCCGGGTATTGATGCCGGCACCCACTCTGTATCGCTTGTGCCTGTCCAGCAGTTCCATGGGATTGGCTTTGTGTGAATCGTAATCCTTGCGAAACACAAAATATTTGAACCGTCCCTCGTCATCCAGAATGGGCAGGGCATTCAATTTATGGTCCCACAGAATATCATTGGCCTCGGAAAGCGTCACGCCCTCCCGGGCAGTGATCAGTTTGTTCAGAGGCGTCATAAATTCCGACACTTTGCTGTCCAGAGACATCCGGCTGACCCGGTAATCCCGGCTGGTGACGATCCCCACCACTTTTCCCCGGGACGTGCCGTCGTCGGTGACAGCCGTGGTGGAGTGACCGGTCCGCTCCTTGAGCGCCAGAATATCCGCCAGGGTCTGATCCGGGCGGATATTGGAATCCGATGTGACGAAACCGGCTTTATAGCTCTTGACTTTCGCCACCATGGCCGCTTCGCTTTCCACGCTTTGTGAGCAATAAATGAAAGCGATCCCGCCTTCTTTGGCCAGGGCCACACCGAGGCGGTCTCCGGAAACAGATTGCATGACGGCAGACACCAAGGGGATGTTCATGGTAATGTCCGGTTCCTCTCCCGCCTTGAATTTTGTGATCGGCGTTCGCAAACTGACATTGTCCGGTGTGCAGTTTTCATCGGAATATGCCGGAATCAGCAGATATTCGCTAAACGTTCTCGACGGCTCTTCGCAAAAATAGGCCATTGGTCGTTCCTCCCTGTCCTAATCGACTTCTCCCAGATACTCTTCCAGCGTACCGCCGCGCCCGTAGATTTCGGCAGCGGCTGCCTCACCTACATAGCGCACGTGCCAGGGCTCGTACTGATACCCGGTGATCGCTTCTTTCCCCAGCGGGTAGCGTATGATGAACCCGTACAGATGCGCATTCTCGGCCAGCCAGATTCCTTCCGGCGCCTGGCCGTATTCCGTAGTCATACGATAGTCCACCGACGGAGACGTCACATCGGCGCATAATCCGGTCTGATGTTCGCTTTGGCCCGGACGGGCGCTGTATTTATTGGCAGCTTCTTCTCCGTCCTGCGCCACATAACTGTAAAATATGTTGTACTGCTGTTCGTAGGAACGATAGGCTGTACGAATGCCGATCTCATAACCTACCTCGGCAGCAGCTTCGACCATCGAGTGAAAATGCTCCGCTGCCACTGCGCGCATGTATCGCATGGATTCGGCGTGGTTTCCCACGCAATACTTGATGCGGACCATGTCCGAAGGGGCGTATTCTTTGGAAAGCGGATGGGTCTTGTTGACCAGGATCAACCAATCATCGGTCACTTCCATGATCTCGGGAGCTTGCTCCCGGGAAGCGGTCGGATCCCAGGCGGACCTGCGAATGACCGGTTCTGCCTGTTCGATCTTTTCCGTTTTCATTCCGTAGGCGACTCCGCAGATTCCCGCAGGGAGTTCCGCAGGAGTATCACAACCTGTCGCAAGACCTGCCAGCAAAATCGGAATCAGGAAAACGATCCTGATGAAGCGCCCGGTCCTATGCATCGTTTCTCCTTTCGTTTCACTGCGAGGTCGTACATTAATGCATTATACTTTTTTTCGCCGGACCGGTCAATAAAACCGGCACAGAAAGAAAAAGAAGGCGCCTCGAGCGCCTCCCTGTGTCATTGCTGCAACATTCCTTCTTCCCTTATTTTATTGGCTTTTCGCTCGATGCCCAGAGCCACTGCCAGCGCAACCAGAGAAAATGCGATGGCGAATACGTAGCCGAAAGTGTATTCTCCGGTCGTTTGACGCACGTTGGCGATCACCAGCGGCCCGATCAGGGCAGACAGCCCGTAAGCCGTGTAGGCCACGGAATAGTTGGCGCTGATGTTCCTGTTGCCGAACAGCTCGCCGGTGACCGGTGCCAGCAGGCAAGCCAACCCGCCGTAGCAGAACGTGGTGCCCATGAGCATCAGGACAAAGAGAATCTTGTTGTCCAGAATCAGCAGCATCAGCATAAAGAATGCCATCAGGGAATGGAGGATTTTGACGGTTTCCACTTTTCCGATCCGATCGGAGATATATCCCCAAAGGAACCGGCCGATGGTGTTGCCTACCGCCAGCATGCTGACTACGGTAGCCGCAGCTGTGGCGGCCATATCGAACTTGAGCTGGACAATGGGAGACCCCTGGTTGATGATCATGCCCCCGCAGGCGATGCCCAGGGTCATGGACACCATCATCATGTAGAACAGCGGTGTGCGAATTAGTTGGGGCTTGTCCACATCATACACCAGGGCACGGGTCTTGGCGCCGCCGACTTTGATATCCGCGCCGGCTTCGGCGATCATGCGATCCCTGAATCCGGCAGGCGGCGTGTAAAGGAACAGGGACAGCAGCACCATGCCGCCGATAAAGACCAAGCCCAGATAGAAGAAGGAGTAGGAAATATCTCCCGTGGTCGTATAGATCTTCGTGGCAAGCGGTGCCCAAATAACGGCACCCAGGCCGTATCCCGCAGCCATGGTCCCACCGGCAAAGCCCGGCCGCTCGGGAAAGATCTCCTGGGAGTATGCGATCAGAACCGGATAAGTCATGCAGACGCCCAGCGAAGACAGGAATCCGTGAAGAATATAGAGCTGCCAAATCTGGCCGGTCATCTGAGACATCAGGAAGATGGCGCCGCCGTAACAAAGCCCGCCCAGAAGGACCTCCGTCCGGGTCTTGAACATCTTTCGCAGTCTTGCGCCCAGAAAGAGGGACAGGAACATGCCCGAAATAAAGGCCATCGTATAGGCCGAGGAAACCTGGCTGATACTCCAGCCGTATTTTTCCACCAGCGGGGTCTGGTACACGCTCCACGCATAACCGTTTCCGGCCAGGGCTTCGATGGCGAAACCCACGTAGAGACTGATCCATCTCTTCTTCTTAAAATCCATACAGTCTCACTGATCGCCTTTCTCTAAAAGTCTTTGTCTGCCTTTTGCAAACCGTCCACAACGGCTTTGAGGGTCTCGTCGCAGGCTGCGTAGGAGATCCTCACAAACCCTTCTCCGCTGGAGCCGAAAATATTTCCGGCAATGACGGCGATGCTGTATTTATGGAATATGTATTCGCAAAATTCCTGAGAGCTCATGCCGGTTTTTTTGATATTCAGGAAGATGTAGAACGCTCCTTTCGGCGCCAGGCAGGAGAAAGTCTCCAGCTTGTTGATCTCCTCCACCAGATATCTTCTGCGCTTGTCGAACTCCTTGCGCATCATCTCGCAGGAACCGTCTTCGTCCCGGAGCGCTGCAGCGGCGGCGTGCATCACGAACGTGGTAGGACCGGAGGTCATGTAGAATGCCAGTCGGTTCATGGGGTCGATCATGTATTCGGGTCCCGCAGCCCAGCCGAGTCTCCAGCCGGTCATGGCGAAGGATTTGGAAAAACCGTTCAGGATGATCGTCCGTTCTCTCATGCCCGGAAACGTGGCGATGCTCACCGGCTTGGGATCTTCGTAGACCAGCATGTCGTAGATTTCGTCCGTCACGACGATCAGGTCGTGCTCGACGGCAAGCGCTGCGATCTCCGAAAGGTTGTCCGTCGTAAGACTGGCACCCAGGGGATTGCTGGGAGATACGATGACCATCATCTTTGTTTTTTCCGTAATGAGACTCTTCAGTTCATCGATGTCCACCTGGAATTCGTTTTCTTCTTTCAAAGTATACTTTTTAATCGCGGCACCCGCAATATGAGCACAGTTGTCATAGATAAAATACACCGGATCCGGCAGCAGGATCTCGTCGCCTGGATTCAGAAAAGACATGAGGGAAACAAAGCAACCCTGAGCCACGCCGGTGGTGGCCAGAATTTCGTCGGGACCGTAGTCCATACCTGTATCCCGCTTGATTTTTTTGATGATCTCTTCTTTCAGAATAGGAATTCCGCTGTAGTCCGCATAACCGGTATGGCCTTCCTGGAGTGCCTGCACACAAGCATCCTTGATATATTGCGGCGTGGGAAAATTCGGCTGGCCCAAGGTGACATCCGCAACCGGTTCTCCCCGTTTCCTCAATTCGTTACACAATCCGAAAATCTTGCGCATCTGAGAATGATGGACGTTTTCCAATCGTTCCGCCTGCTTAAATGCCATGGTTCTCTCCTCCTGATTCAATGGTACTTCGACTCTGGGTCTGCAGTGGACGCAGATTACTTTTGAGTTTACCTCGAATAGGGGCCTTTTTCAAGCGTCCCGAAGAAATATGCAAAATGCATGGTATCCATAAAAAAAAACGGCGGTTCTCTGGAGAACCGCCGCGCATTAAGATAATATTCTGGTGGTTGGCACGAAAGAATTACATCATGCCCATGCCGCCGCCCATGCCGCCGCCCATGGGAGGCATGGCCGGTTCGTCTGATTTGACTTCCACCACGCCGGCTTCGGTGGTGAGCAGAAGCGCGGAAGCAGAGGCTGCATTCTGCAGCGCGGACCGGGTGACCTTAGTGGGATCCACGATTCCGGCTTTCATCATGTCTTCGTACTTCTCGGTCATTGCATTGAACCCGATGCCCTTCCCGCTGCGGATCACTTCCGCCACGACGACGGATCCTTCGAATCCGGCATTTTCGGCGATTTGACGGACCGGTTCTTCCAGTGCGCGGACAATGATCTCCGCACCGGTCTTCGTGTCGCCTTCCAGGCTCTGTGCGTACGTTCTGACCGCTTCGATCACGTTGACGAAAGCAACACCGCCGCCGGCAACGATCCCCTCTTCCACAGCTGCTCTTGTGGCATTGAGCGCATCTTCGATCCGCAGTTTCTTTTCCTTCAGTTCGGTTTCGGTGGCTGCACCGACCTGGATGACTGCGACCCCGCCGGAAAGCTTGGCCAGTCTCTCCTGAAGCTTTTCCTTGTCGAAGTCGGATGTGGTTTCTTCGATCTGCGCTTTGATCTGTGCGATCCTGGCTTCGATTTCCTCTGCGGTACCGGCGCCGTCCACGATGACGGTGTTTTCTTTATTGACCTTTACCGTATTGGCGGAACCCAGCATATCCAACGTGGCGTCCTTCAGATCGTACCCCAGCTCTTCGCTGATGACGGTCCCGCCTGTGAGGATCGCGATATCCTTGAGCATTTCTTTCCGTCTGTCCCCAAATCCGGGCGCTTTGACTGCGATGCAGTCGAAAGTTCCTCTGAGCTTGTTGACCACCAGCGTGGCCAGAGCTTCTCCTTCCACATCCTCGGCGATGATCATGAGCTTTTTGCCTTGCTGTACGATCTGCTCCAAAATCGGCAGAATGTCTTGAATGTTCGTGATCTTTTTGTCGGTGATCAGGATGTAGGGGCTGCTGAGGACGGCTTCCATCTTCTCCGTATCCGTTACCATGTATGCCGACAGATAGCCTCTGTCAAACTGCATTCCTTCCACGACTTCCAGCGTGGTTCCCATGGATTTGGATTCTTCCACTGTAATGACGCCTTCGTTGCCCACTTTTTCCATGGCTTCTGCGATCAACCGGCCGATCTCGTCGTCGGTGGCGGAAACAGAAGCGACCTGGGCGATGGCTTCTTTGCTTTCCACTTTATGGGAGATGTCTTTGATTCCTTCGACAGCCACATCCACAGCGCCCTGGATCCCTCTCTTGAGGATCATGGGGTTGGCGCCTGCCGCCACATTTTTAAATCCTTCGCGGATAATGACCTGAGCCAGCAGCGTCGCCGTAGTGGTACCGTCGCCGGCTACGTCGTTTGTTTTGGAAGCGACTTCCTTCACGATCTGCGCGCCCATATTTTCAAATGCGTCTTCCAGTTCGATCTCTCTTGCAATGGTGACGCCGTCGTTGGTGATCATGGGAGATCCGAATTTTTTCTCAAGCACTACATTTCTGCCCTTGGGGCCCAACGTGATCTTTACGGTATTTGCCAGCTGGTCCACGCCGGACTGCAGTTGTCTTCTGGCCACTTCGCCGAATTTGATATCTTTTGCCATTCTATTTCACCCTTTCTTGTGTTTGTTACTGTACGATCGCTAAAATGTCCTTCTGAGAAAGCAACATGTATTCTTCCCCGTCGACTTTGATGTCGGTTCCTGCGTATTTGGAGAAAATCACTCTGTCACCGGCTTTCACTTCCATTTTGACTTCTTTGCCGTCCACGACGCCGCCGGGACCTGCTGCGATCACTTCGGCCATCTGCGGCTGCTCCTTTGCCGAACCCGGAAGAACGATCCCGCTCTTGGTCTTCTCTTCGGCTTCCAATCTCTTGATGAGTACTCTGTCTCCCAAAGGTTTGATGTTCATAAAGATAGTCTCCTTTCAATTTCTATGTGAATATTGATCCAAAACGATTGTTAGCACTCACTATCTTTGAGTGCTAACATCATTATACCGACCTGAATGCCAAAGTCAATACCTCTTTATGAATTTTTTCCGCTTTTTTATCGGGCGCTTTGCACCCGTTTGATTCCCCGGATTTCCACATCCACCGCACGCACATTGAAGTTTGTCATGTACTCCACTGCGTCAAATACACCCCGTTGAATGGCGAAAGCCGTTTTCTTGATCTTGGCGCCGTACTCCAGCTGCAGGATGATCCGGATAAAGAGTCCCGATTCGCTGTCGTTGTTTGCCGTGACCCACAGCACATTCGCCACACCGCCCGTAATGCGGGCCATGTGGTGAACGATATCCGTCACCACTTTATCGGAAATGATGTACTCTCCCATGTAACTGTAAGTGGGCCGCACCACGGTTTTTTCCGTCGTGACGGTCCTCGAAATACCTGCGCCTCCTTTCAAGCGCTTCATGGGATCCAGAAAATAGCCGGAGAACTGACGCTTTACCTGAAAAGTGGGCGCCGGGATGACGTGGGTCCCCGACTCAGACCGGAGTTTTCGGGCTTTGATGCGGTCGTCCGTCGTAGTGATATCCTCGATCTGAATGATGCGGGCAGGCAGCGGAACGTTCAACCGCCGGGCGATTTGCCGTATCATATCATCGGAAGTGCCCAGGATCAACAGGCTCTGCGGCGCTTTTCTCGCGATCGCGCGCACCACCTTGTCCCGATGATCGTCATCCATGAACAATGCGGTTTTGACTGCCCCGATCTTTGTGGTCTGCTTTTTGGCGGAAACACCTTCCAGAATACGGTTTTCGGAAATCAGCAGTCCATCGTCGATCATGGCATCGATGTGCATCTGGCCGCATAATTCCATGGCATTATAGCTTTTCCCGGTGCCGCTTTTACCCGACAATCCGATCGTTTTCATGGCTGAACCTCTACATTCCGGAAACCTGTGGGAAAGTGCCAAATCTTTCTTGTTGACTTGTTTTTTTTCTGCTATACTGTTGCTGTCGATGTGATCGACGATCCAATACTACCACGACGTAAGGAGGACTGAACATGGCCTATGTAATCAACGATTCCTGCATCAGCTGCGGCGCATGCGTGGCCGAGTGCCCGACAGATGCGATTTCCGAAGGCGACAGCAAGTACGTGATCGATGCCGAGAAATGCATCGAATGCGGCGCTTGTGCCGATGTATGCCCGGTTGACGCTCCACAACCCGAATAAATTTTGGAGTAAACAATAACCGTTTCTTACCGGTAAGAAACGGTTATTTTATTGTTCATTTTTCGTTGTGGTTGATGTAAAAGACCAGAGATTGGAGCCCGTCGGACAAGTGTACGTTTTCCACCGGAATGCCCGCAGCCTCCGTCAAATCCCAGGGAGCAAAGTTCCAGATGCCCCGTACCTTCCCTCGAATCAAAACGTCCGCAACGCCTTCGGCCGCCTCCTTCGTAACACAGATCACACCGATGTCCACTTCGCCGCTCTCCAGAAATCCGGGCAGGGTATCCACGTGGGCCACCTGGACACCGTTGATTGTTTTTCCGATGAGTTCCGGGTTCACATCGAACATGCCGACGACGGGGAAGGATCTATTGTATGTGTAATTGAAGTTGGCAATCGCCCGCCCAAGTCTTCCGCAGCCCACGATCACCAGGCGATATTCGTGGGTAAGACCGAGGATTTTCTCGATCTCCCGACGCAGATCTTCCACGTTGTAACCGTATCCCTGTTGGCCGAACCCCCCAAAATGATTCAGATCCTGACGGATCTGAGAAGCCGTGTAGCCCGTTTTTTCGCTCAGTTCTTTTGAAGAAACTCTCTGTACATCGTTGACGCTCAATTCTTCCAGCATCCTGAGATACCGGGGGAGGCGTCGTATGACCGCGTTTGAAATCTTTCCGTTTTTTTTCATCGACTTATCCTTTACGTCCGTTTTACAACAATTATATTATCACGCGAGCCTGCTTGTTACAACAATATTTTTGTGTTAATATTGGAAAGTACCTTATTTTTCAAGGAGTTTGAGGCTTGCGCCAAAGTGAGACATGAGCATCGTATCCGCTGCAAAAATAAATAAATCCTTCGGGATCATCCCCGTGCTGGAAGATGTCTCTTTCAACATCAATCCTTCGGATCGGATCGGCATCGTGGGCGCCAACGGCGCCGGAAAGAGCACGCTGATGAAGATCCTGGCCGGCCGACTGTCTGCGGACAGCGGACAGCTGAACATCGCCAGGGAAGTCACACTGGGTTATCTGCAGCAGAGAGATCACTTCTGCCCCGACCGGACGGTAGAAGAGGAAATGCTGGAGATTTTCCGGTGGCAACGACGAACAGAGAGAGAGCTGACAGAATTGTCGGATCGGATTTCAATCCTGTCTGCGGAAGGAAAACCGGTGGAGGAAGCGCTGTCCCGGTATGATCGGCTTTCTGTAGCCTTCAAGAACCGGCGAGGCTACGAGTATCGGAGTCAGATTCGAGGGATCCTGAGCAGCCTGGCTTTCTCGGAGGAATACCTGACCAAGAAGATCGCTACCCTCAGCGGCGGCGAACGGACCCGGCTGGCGCTGGCCTCCATGCTGCTCCGGGAGCCGGAGATCCTGCTTCTGGACGAACCGACCAATCACCTGGATATCGGCACCTTGAAATGGTTGGAACAGTATCTGCTCTCTTACAGCGGCACCTTGGTGATCATTTCTCATGACCGGTACTTTCTGGACAAGACCGTACGACGAATCTTCGAGATCGAGAATACCAGACTGACTGTATACGAAGGGAATTATTCCGATTATGCCAACAAGAAGCGGTTGCTGCTAGAAGAAGCGCTGAAACACTACGAGCAGGCCCGGACGGAGATCCGGAGGCAGGAAGAGATCATTCGCCGATTCAAACAGCACAACACCGAAAAACTGGTCAAGCGCGCCCAGTCCAGAGAAAAACGACTGGCTCATCTGGACCGTCCGGAAAAACCGACGGCGTCCCCGGGCAAGCTGAAGATTCGATTTAAGGAAAAGCTGACCAGCGGGAACGACGTCCTGTATGCCTCCGGCCTCGCCAAGAGCTTCGGTCGGGGGACGGACAGACGACAACTCTTCCGAAACGTGCACCTGGATATCAAAAGAGGAGATCGGATCTGTCTCGTAGGCGCCAACGGGATCGGAAAGACCACCTTGCTGAAGATCCTGCTGGGACAAGTGGCGCCCGATGAAGGAACCGTCCGTCTCGGGCAAAACGTGATTCCGGCGTACTATGATCAGGAGCAGCAACTTCTCGATCCCCGAAACACCGTATTGAACGAAGTGCACGGGACATATCGGCTCTACGACCAGCAGGAACTTCGAAGCATGCTGGGCCGCTTTCTGTTCCGGGGCGACGACGTATTCAAGAAAGTCGGAGATCTGGCCGGCGGTGAAAAAGCCCGGCTGTCCCTATTGAAACTCATGTTGTCCGGGGCCAATCTGCTGATCATGGACGAACCCACCAACCATTTGGATATTCAGGCCAAAGAAGTGTTCGAAGACGCACTGGCAGCGTTTCCGGGCACGCTTCTGATCGTTTCTCACGATCGCTATCTCCTGTCAAAAATTCCTACGGCAATCTGTGAACTCAATGCCGGGGGCATCGAACTCTTTCTGGGCAACTACGATTACTACGCCGAAAAGAGTCGTTCCCTCACCTCCGGCAAATCCTATTTGGACCAGATGGGACGGCTGGTGGGAACGACGGATCCGAGCCGGGAAGAACAGCGGGAAAACGAGAAGGAAATGCGCATCCGCGCGCGAAAAAAAGAAAAGGAAGAAGCACTTCTGGAGAAAAAACGACTCAAAGACCGCCTCGAACAAGAGCAGCAGATCGCCGCAGCAGAAGAAGAGATCGCCACCATCGAAGCCGAACTGTGCAAGGAAGCGGTGTATACCGATCCGGCCAAGGCTGCGGAATGGAGCCGAAAGCTTGAAAATGCAAAGAACCGGCTGGAAACGCTCTATGAAGAATGGATGGAACTCCCTTAAAAAGTACTTGCACATATAGGTTCATGTATTATAATGAAAGGAGATTTGCACCGGCGAATCAAAAAAAACGTGGAGGTAAAACATGATTTTTGACAAGATCCGGGATATTATTGCAGAGCAGCTCGGAGTGGACAAAGAGGATATTACGATGGCGACCAACCTCATGAAGGATCTGGAAGCGGATTCTCTGGATGCCGTCGAAATCATCATGGCGATCGAAGATGAGTTCGAGTTGGAGATCCCGGATGAACAGGCCGAACAGTTTCAGCTGGTCAGCAACCTCGTCAAGTACGTGGAAGAAAACGGGAATTGATCATAAGAAAACAGGAATGAGAAAAGCAGCCCCGCGGGGCTGCTTTTAATTGTGAGACTTTGCGTCCAGGAGTGCCAGTCCTGTTTCGATGGACAAGCCGGGCCACACATCGAGATACAGATCCGCAAACAATCCCAGCCGCTGCTTGTGATAGGCGGCACAGGCGACCATGGCTGCATTGTCCGTGCAGAGGATCGGCGAAGGGATGTAGAGTTCCGTCCCGTTCCGTTTACAGGCAGCTCTCAGCTTTTCCCGGAGCATGCTGTTGCTCGCCACACCTCCGGCCAGGACCAGCCTGCGGTATCCGCTTTGCTCCAGCGCCATTGCGGCCTTGTCGACCAGAACATCCACCACCGACATCTGAAAGCCTGCGGCCACATCCTGTACGTTCACCGAATGCCCCCGTTGCTTCTGCGTGTGAAGATAATTGATGACACCCGTTTTGATTCCGCTGAAAGAAAAATCCAGACTGTCCTTTTCCAGATAGACCCGCTTAAAAGGCACTGCATCCGGATCTCCCTGCCGTGCAACTTCATCGATGCGGGGTCCACCCGGGTATCCGAGACCCAGTACTCTGGCAACTTTGTCGAAGGCTTCTCCGGCCGCATCGTCCCGAGTCTTGCCCCAGATACGAAAGCGGTTGTATTCTTCCACGCCGATCAGATGCGTATGACCGCCGGAAACCACCAGCGCCATGAAAGGCGGCCTGAGCTCCGGATGCTCGATCAGATTGGCCATAATGTGCGCTTGGATATGGTGGACGGCCACCAAGGGTTTTTGTGCGGCAAAGGCTACAGCCTTCGCAAAAGCGGTTCCCATGAGCAGGGCGCCGGCCAGTCCGGGGCCCGGAGCCACACCGATCTCATCGATCTCTTGCAGCGAAACCTCTGCTTCGTCCAGGGCAGCGGCAAAAACAAGATTCAGATTCTTCAGGTGATGCCGGGAGGCGATTTCGGGCACGACACCGCCAAAGACCCGGTGCACGTCGATCTGGGAAGAGATCACGTTGGACAGGATAATGCGGCCGTCGGCAAGCACCGCCACGGCAGTCTCGTCGCAGCTGGTCTCTATGGCAAGTGTAAGATGTTTTCCGTCTTTCATGGTTTTCCTGTTTTCGATACGATCACGACGTCGCTTCGTCCGACGGCAGATTGCGCCAAAGGAGGAGTGCATCCTCTGCGGGGTTCTCGTAATAATTCTTTCTGATTCCCGCCGGGCAAAATCCAAACTCCAGATAGAGCGCTATTGCCGCTCGATTGGACGTCCGGACTTCCAGTGTATAAGAGACGACCCCTTCCGGTTCCGTCCTGCGGAGCATCTCCGCAATGAGCGCTTTCCCGATCCCTTGCCGGCGGAAATCCGGATGGACCGCCACATTGATAATGTGTCCCTGGTCCACGATGAGCCACAGTCCCGCAGAGGCGACGATGCGCCCTTCGATCTCTCCGACCAGATACCATGCCGCCGGATTTTCTGCTAACTCTTTGGTGAACGCTTCCTTGCTCCAGGGCGATGAAAAGCAGAGAATTTCCAGCTCTGAGATGGCTGCCGCATCTTCCGGCACAGCTCGCCTGAACACTACTTCGCGCATTTTTCCTGCAGCTTTCTCTCCGCTTCGGACTGACGCAAATACACCGGTTCCGACCGGAAAGCGTCGGTAACGATTCCGTCCCGGTACAGATTCAAGGCCAGTTGCGCCGCTGCCCCTGCCCGCTGAACTGTTTCCGCTCCGGCGGAAAATCTGAATGGCCCGGGATATCGGTTCAAGACGTCGCAATAAACAGGGACGCCGTCCCCGCAAAAGAGCACGGTTTCTTCGGCTCTCTGCCGATCGGCCAACAATGCAAGAAATTCGTCCGGCGCCCAGGCTTTTTCCTCGATGACTTCCACATCCTGATACGCTGCGATTTTTCGATAGGCACCTGCGTAGACCTGATTCCGCCGGGCATCCAGAACCGGGACAGTCAACGTGCCGGGGGCAATCCCCGGATGGTACGCAAAACTCTTCAGCGTGGGAACCTCTATGACGGGTTTTTCCCAGACCTGTGCCAGCGCTTTTGCCGTCGTCATCCCGATACGAATACCGGTAAACGATCCGGGCCCCCGGGATACGGCGATCGCCCCGATGTCTTCGGGATCCTTTCCTCCTTCCGACATCAGCGCCCGGATCATGGGAACCAGTTCTTCCAGATGCGAATAGCGGGTGTCGTTCACCCGTTCCAGCACGTTTCTGTCCTGATCGATCAATGCCACGGACGCCAGCGGTCCCGTTGTTTCTATCGTAAGAATCGTCATTCGACGGTACAGATCCTTTCCGTTCCCGTTGCATCCCACGTCAGGTGCACCCAGAGTGTTTCAGGCGGCAGCAGGGCCTTGACCAGATCGGCCCATTCGATCACACACAAGCCCTCTCCGTTGAGGTACTCCTGAAATCCGATCTCAAACAGTTCGTCTTCTTCGTGGACACGATAGACATCGAAGTGATACAAAGGCAGGCGGCCGGTCTCATACTGACACAGAAGGGTGAACGTGGGACTGGTGACGTCTTCGGTGATCCCCAGAGCGGCGGCAATGGCTTTTGCCAGCGTTGTTTTGCCCACGCCCAGGTCTCCCACCAGGGCGATCACATCGCCGGGTCGGGCGGCGCAGGCCAGCTGTCCGCCCAGTTTCCGGGTCTCCTCTTCGGTTTTTAACAAGTGTGTTTTTTTCATCCTTGTCATGCTACCACAACCCCGATGGATTGGCAAGAAGGACCCCTTGACAATCCGATCCCGGACTCATATAATAGCCGTTGTAGATCTGTTTCAGGGCAGGGTGAAATTCCCTACCGGCGGTGATGCGCGTCATTGCGACAAGTCCGCGAGCCTTTGGGCCGAATCGGTAAGATCCCGATACCGACGGTACAGTCCGGATGAAAGAAACACAATCTTTTATTGTGGCCCCGAAAGACCGGGGTTTTTTGTTTACCTGACAGATTCCACCTATCGCTCAACTTGAATCAGGAGGAATCCACATGAACAACGTAAGCATCCAGACCAGAAATCTGGCAAAACTCGGCATCTTGGCCGCCATTTCCATCGTACTGGTGGCCCTGATCCATTTCCCGGTGTTCGCCGCCGCGCCCTTCCTGGAGTACGATCCGGCAGACATCCCCATCATCATCGGCACCTTTGCGCTGGGCCCGGCAGCGGGGCTGCTGCTCACCGTGGTCGCGGCCACGATCCAGGGACTCACGGTCAGCGCCGCCAGCGGCGGATACGGGATCCTGATGCACATCATCGCAACGGGCACCTACGTGATCGTAGCGGGCAATATCTACCGCACCCATAAAAGTAAAAAAACGGCGGCGATCGCGCTGATCGCCGGCACGGCAGCCATGACGCTGATCATGATCCCTGCCAATCTGATCATCACACCGATTTTCATGACAGTCAGCAGAGACGTGGTCAAAGCTCTTTTGCTTCCCGGGATCATTCCCTTCAACCTGCTCAAAGCGGGCGTCAACTCGGTCATCACATTTTTACTGTACAAAAGAGTATCGGGCGTACTGCACCGCTGAATCCAATCGCTGCACAAAGGACATGATATGAATGCGAATGCCATAAAAATAGGCTATGTACAGGTGTTCATCGCCGGCTTCTTCTGGGGAACCACCGGGTTTTTTATGGAACTGCTGGCCGATGCCGGCACGGGCAATAGTCTTGTGAGCTTTTTGCGCGTCGGGTCGGCTGCGCTCATCATGTTTCCGGTGGTGTGGAAAACCTGCGGACTGAAGGCATTGCGCATCGACGGGAAAACGCTGCTGATGTGCGCGATCATGGGCTTTACGGCCCACACGCTGTTCAACATCTGCTACACGGCTGCCGTGGCTTCCGTGGGTGTGGCCACGGCTGCTGTTTTGTTGTACGCCTCGCTGTTCTTCGTGTGCATCCTTTCCCGCATCATTTTCAAAGAAATGATCACAAAATACAAAGTGGTCGCCCTCATTGTCAATATCATCGGCTGCACCCTGACGGTGACCGGCGGGGATCCGGGTACTTTGTCCTTCATCCTCTTCGGAACGATCATGGGATTGACGGCGGCTTTGGGGTACAGTACTGTGCCCATCTTCGGAAAGATCACGACGGGTCGTACGCATCCTACCGTCATCACATTCTACAATTTCCTGTTCGGAACCCTCTTCCTGCTACCCCTCCTGGCCGGTGGCACACCGGTGCGGGCACAGCTGTCCGTTGAAGTACTGGGACTGGGGTTGGGC
>JAAYDG010000184.1 GCA_012729355.1 Clostridiales bacterium | reverse complement strand
CACTATCACGGATTGGAAGTGATCCTGTGGCCCTATATCCATGCCATCAAATCGGTTCCCGTGGCTTCTTTCATCATCCTATGTCTCATATGGCTCAGTTCCGACAGCCTGTCGGTGTTCATCGCGTTTCTCATGGTACTTCCGATCGTATATACCAATATGCTTCAGGGAATCAAAAGCACCGATGAGAAGTTGCTGGAAATGGCTGAGGTGTTCCGCATGAGCCGGCTGCGGAAACTGAAATATATCCACCTGCCGCATTTGAAACCCTATTTACTGTCTGCCTGCAGCGTGTCCATCGGGCTCTCCTGGAAAGCCGGGATCGCGGCCGAAGTGATCGGGATCCCGGACGGATCCATCGGAGAGAAGCTGTATGAGGCAAAAGTCTACCTGAGTTCTGCGGATCTGTTTGCGTGGACGGCGGTGATCGTATTGATCAGTGTGGTTTTCGAAAAACTGTTCCTGCGTGGCTTGAAGATGTTTTTTGATCGTTTGGAGAGGTCGTAGCATGGATATCATCGTAACGGAATTGACGAAAAGCTTTGCCGGACACATCGTGCTGGATCGTTTTTCCGCCGCATTTCCGGAGGGAGAGATCACTTGTGTCATGGGACCTTCGGGCGGTGGGAAAACAACATTTCTTCATATTTTGATGGGATTGATGTCTCCGGACTCCGGTACAATCAAGGGCGTGCCGTCGCGCAAAAGCGCTGTGTTTCAGGAAGACCGTCTCTGTGAATCTTTTTCGGCCCTCACCAACGTTCGCATGGTCTTGGACAAAAGCTTTGATTGTGGGGAAATACAAGCACATTTGGATGAAATCGGTCTGGGCAAAGATCGGACGAAACCCGTGGGGGAATACAGCGGAGGGATGAAGCGTCGTGTGGCACTTGTTCGCGCCGTTCTTGCGGATAGTCGGATCCTTTTTTTGGATGAGCCCCTCAAAGGATTGGATGATCAAACCAAAGGGCATGTGATCGATTATTTAAAGAAACATTTCAACGAACGCACAGTCATCATGGTGACCCACGACAAGGAGGAAGTGGACGCTTTTGATGCAAGATTGGTGACACTTGGATGAAAGGAACGGATCGATGAACATAGAATCGAAAAAAGATGTTATGGACGTGCTGGCGATGCCGCAAACTGAATTTTGGAACACCGTGGCAGTCGAAGCCAAGCAACTTCACAGATCTGAAAACGGGAATACGCTCATCGCCACGGCGATGCTGGGGTTCGATAATATCTGTAAAAACCAATGCCTGTACTGTGGCATGCGGGCATCCAATGCGGCGGTGGAACGGTATCGTCTGGAACCGGACCGTGTACTCCGCTCCGGAGAGATCGCAGCTGAAATGGGTTTTCGGAGAATCTTTTTAATTTCCGGAGAGGATCCCAAATACGGGTTTGAGAATATTCTGAAAATCGTGGAAGCGTTGAACGCGAAAGATTTCTTTATCAGCTTGGCCATCGGAGAACTGTCGAAAAACCAGTATGTGGAATTAAAGAATGCAGGAGCAGATGAATATGTGCTCAAGTTCGAAATGTCCCAAAGAGAAGTATTCAACAGGATGAAACCCTCCACGGATTATGACCGCCGGATGAAGGGCATCGGCTGGATCAAGGAAAGCGGCTTGGAATTGGCCTCCGGAAGTATCGTGGACTATCCGGGGCAGACAGCGGAACAACTGGCCGAAGATCTTTTACTGACCCGGGATCTGGGTATCAGTTGGGCGCCGGTGATCCCCTATATGCCGGCCAAGGGAACGCCCTTGGCTCTGGAAGGCGGATCGGGCAGCACAGAAAAGAATCTGAAAGTCATTTCGATGCTGCGGATCATGATGCCTCGCATCAACATTACCGCGCAGCAACCGGGAAAGGATTTGTCGAAAGGGTTGGCCGATCCTCAGGGAAATTTGGATGCGCTGAATGCAGGCGCCAATATGCTGTTTGCCGACATGCTGCCCGATGCGCTTGCCCGAAATTTCAGCGTCGTGGATAATCGGATCACTCTGGGATTGGACCATATCGAAAGCATGGCGCGGGAAGCCTTCATGTCCGTTCAATTCTAACAGGTTCTTGATCCGTCTCCCAAGGCGGATTTTTTTTCGTTAAGAAGTAAACATTCATTGATAAATTTCTATATCGCAAAAGATTTATATAAAAACAAAATCGGGTTTTTAATGGCCGACCGCGTCAATGTACCGGCAGCGGTCGTTTTTTATCTCCTATACATCGCGGCCATCGTCTTTTTTGCCGTAGAGCCGGCTCTTGCAAAGGAATCTGTATTATATGCGCTGCAAGCGGGCGCATTTTTTGGTCTGGTGGCTTATGCGACCTACGATCTTACCAATTTGGCGACACTCAGGGATTGGCCGATCTCGATTACCGTCATCGATTTGTTGTGGGGAACATTCATAACGGGCACAACGGCTACGCTGACGGTCTGGCTTGTGGGGAGGCTGGGATGGAATACCTGATTTCCGGGCAATTGTTATATCATGCGATCCTCCATGGCGCGGAACAAACCAGAGAAAGTCGCGGAGAACTTAACCGCATCAATGTGTTTCCTGTTGTTGACAACGACACGGGAAACAATCTGGCTCATACAATGCAGCATATTCTCACGAACGCTGCGCTGCTGGATAATGTGCGCCCAACGTTGCTTGAGATTTCCCGGTCCGCTTTGATTGGGGCCCGTGGGAATTCCGGCGCCATTTTTTCCCAGTACCTGTACGGACTCTATGAAAACAGTCCGGAAAAGCCCGAGATTACATTGTCAGAGCTGAGTCAATACTTTCATATGGCATACAGCAGGGCTTACGAAGCGCTGGAAACGCCTGTGGAGGGAACGATCATCACACTTATGCGCACCTGGGCCACGAGCGTTGCTGAGTTGAAGGACCGGGAAGCTACGCTTCGGGATATTTTCGAAGAGGCGCTCAGGCGTGTGATGTTAAGCCTCAAGGACACCACAAATACACTGCAGGTACTGAAGGAACTCCATATCGTTGATGCCGGCGCATTGGGGTTCTACAAGTTTATAGAAGGCTTTGTACGGGTCATCACAGGGCAGATCCAATATGTGAAAAAGACAGCGATGACTGAAGTCTCAAAGGCAGAGATGTCCGATGTCCACGCTTTGGGCAAGAACGCGTCATTCCCGTTCCGTTATTGCACGGAAGTGCTTCTGGAGATCGACAGCCGGCAGACGGAAGCCCTGAAATCCGAATTAAAGCCGCTGGGTGACTGTCTGCTCATGTCAGCGTCGGAAAATCTGGCCAGAGTCCATCTCCATACCAACGAACCCTGGGTAGTGATTCGCGCCTCCGCTGCGAGAGGCACGATT
>JAAYDG010000030.1 GCA_012729355.1 Clostridiales bacterium | reverse complement strand
TCGGACAGCGAAACGTACATCACACTCTGGCCCTTTTCCGAAAGCGCCTGTGCAAAGGGCTCCACGGGAGAGGTATCGATTCCGGCTTCGGACAGAAGCTTGAGATTTCCCACGAGAAGATCGCCGCCGTAGCCCAGCTTCGCACGGATCCCTTTCCCCGTCACATTGGTGAATTCCGTCACTTCCATGGCGCTGGACAATTCCCGTGCCTCCGCTTCTTCCACGACCGCTTTTGCCAACGGATGGTCCGACAGGTTTTCGGCCAGGGCGGCCAGTGCCAGCAGTTCGTCCTCATCGATGCCCAGGGCTTTGCGTTCGGTGACCCGGGGCTTCCCTTCCGTAACGGTGCCGGTCTTGTCCAGCACCACCACATCGACGCTGTGAGTCACTTCCAGAGCTTCTCCGCTCCGGATCAGGATGCCGTTTCCCGCACCAAGCCCGGTGCCCACGATGATGGCGGTAGGCGTGGCAAGTCCCAGCGCACAGGGACAGGCGATGACCAGCACCGCCGTAAATATGCGCAGGGCGAAAGACAGATCCTTTCCCAGCAAAATCCACAGGAGCGCCGCTGCCACGGCGATGAAAATGACCGCCGGCACGAACACGCCGGCAATGCGGTCGGCAATTTTGGCGATGGGCGCTTTTTTCTCCTGGGCGTCTTCCACAAAGCGGATGATCTTTGCAAGAGTGGTATCTTCTCCGGTACGGGCAATCGACACGTAGAGAGCGCCGTTTCCGTTGAGACTCCCGCCGATCACTTGACTTCCCGGCTCCTTGTCCACCGGAATGCTTTCACCGGTGAGCATGGATTCATCCACGCTTCCTTCCCCCTCGGTGACCAACCCGTCTGCCGGGAACTTGGCACCCGGCCGCACCAGAACCACATCGCCCTTCTGCAGCGTATCCGACGGCACTTCGGTCAACGCGCCGTCTCGAACCAGCAGGGCTGTATCCGGCGCCAGTTCCATGAGCTTCCGGATCGCCCCTTTCGTCTTCTCTTTGCTCCCGGATTCCAGATATTTCCCCAGCATCACGAAGGTCAACACCACCGCTGCCGATTCATAATATAAATGGTGCACGTGATGAGGCGTGTCGGTGATCAGAAACGTCATGACCAGGCTGTATAGAAAAGAACTGCTGCAACTGATGGCTACGAGAGAATCCATGTTCGGGATCCTGTGATAAAGAGACCGAAAGCCGCTGACAAAGTACTTTCGACCGATAAAGAGCACCGGGATCGTCAACAGCATCTGAGCCATGGCATAATTCACGGGATGGGTGTTCACATCGATGAAGTCCGGTATGGTAATATTCGAAAAGAGCATCGGCCCCATGGATATATACAGCAGCACGCCGGAAAGAAGGAGCGCGGCAGTGATGCCCACGAGACCGATCTCACCGGAAAGTGCCTCCTGCGGCTTTTCTTTCCGGGTCTTTTCTCCGTCCCGGGAAAGAAGCTCCGCCGTAAACCCGATCCCTTGGATTGCGTCGATGATCACATCGGCTCCGATCTTTTCGGGATCGTAGCGCACAGTCATTCTTTGGGTGGCCAGATTGACGCTGCTCTCCGCCACGCCGGGCAAGGCGCGCGTAACACGCTCTGTCGATGCGGCACAGGAAGCGCAGGACATTCCGCCAATCGAATAGATTTCTTTGATCATCATAAAACCTCCCGGCAGAA
The DNA here is from genome assembly GCA_012729355.1 of Clostridiales bacterium. Classification (GTDB taxonomy): domain Bacteria; phylum Bacillota; class Clostridia; order Peptostreptococcales; family Anaerovoracaceae; genus UBA10908. The sequence continues at coordinate 9,863 of JAAYDG010000030.1, read as the reverse complement.
CTGCGAGTCCCGCCGGGATTTATTATATCACATCTCTAGGGGCGATTTCTTCCTATCTGTTTTCGGTTTTCCGGATTGGCGGGACATCCCTTGCATCCGACCGGACAAACTGCCCGATACTCCGCAGGAGCAGAAACAGGTTCATACCGTCCGTGGACTCGGGGTTTGGGGCGGAACAGCAGGAACAGGACCAGGGCCAGAACGAGGAAAGCCATCCCAGACCAGAAAGTCAGTCCGTTGCCCTGCAAAATCAGACCGAATTGATGCACCATCAACGCAGCTCCGTAGGCGAATCCGGTCATATAGGCGATGGTCGCCAGCGTCCAGCGGGCGCTGTCCATCTCTTTTCGGATGGTGGCGATGGTGGCAAAGCAAGGTGCGCACAGCAGATTGAATATCAGAAAACTGTAGGCTGTCAGCGCTGTAAAGTCCGCCGCAAGACGGCTCCAGATCTGGGTGCCGTCTTCCGCAACTTCGGCAAAGCCGTACAGGACGCCGAAGGTGCTCACCACGTTTTCCTTGGCGATAAGCCCGGTAAACGTGGCCACGGCGGCCTGCCAGTTTCCGAATCCCAGGGGAACGAAAAACGGGGCCACCCATCCACCGAGGGAAGACAGCAGGCTGGTATTGTTGTCCGGGACCATCATCAATCGTCCGCCTACGGTCCCGAAGCTCTGCAGGAACCACAGGATCACCGAAGAGAGAAGGATCACCGTACCGGCGCGCTTCACAAAGGACCAGGCTCTTTCTCCGGTCGTATGGGCAATGTTTGATAATTTGGGTTTATGATACGGAGGCAATTCCATGATAAAAGGGGCCACATCACCTGCAAAGGGCCGCGTCTTTTTCAATATGAGACCGGATACGACCACCGCCGAGATCCCGACAAAATAGGCAGAGACAGCAACAAGACCGGATCCGCCGAACATGGCCCCGGCAAACAGCGCCACGATCGGCATCTTGGCACCGCATGGAATGAATGCAGTCGTCATGATGGTCATCCGCCGATCCCGGTCGTTCTCGATGGTCCGCGTCGCCATGATGCCCGGGACGGAGCAACCGGAACCGATGAGCATGGGAATGAAACTTTTCCCGGACAGGCCGAATTTGCGGAAGACCCGGTCCATGATAAACGCCACTCTGGACATATACCCCACGTCTTCCAGCAACGACAACATCAGGAACAGCATCGTCATCTGCGGCACAAAGCCCAGGACGGCACCGACGCCGCCGACGACGCCCTCCAGAAACAAGCCGCTGACCACAGGAGACGCATCGATCCGGGCCAGCCAGGCAGACAAAGGCGTGTAGATCCAGTCTCCGAACAGGGTTTCGTTGGTAAATTCCGTAACGAGGCTTCCGACCGTGGATACCGACAGGTAATAGACCAGAAACATGATCACGGCAAAGAGAGGCAACGCCAGGACTCGATTCGTGAGGATCCGGTCGATCTTGTCCGAATCAGTCCCGCCTGCTTTGATATTTCGAATGACGCATTGGGCTACCAGCTTTCCCACATAATCGTAGCGCTGGCTGATGATGATGCTTTCCGAATCGTCATCCATCTCTCTTTCGCACTCTTCGATGTGCTCTTCCAGGTGTTCCTGCAGTGCTTTGGGCAGATGCAGCTCTTCCAGGATCACTGCATCCCGCTCGAACACTTTGATGGCGTACCAGCGCAGGTATCGTGCTTCCACGCGGTCCTGGATCGATTCTTCGATGTGGGCGATGGCATGCTCCACGCTGCCGTTGAATACCGGCGGAATGTGGACAGATTCTCCGCTGCCCGCCAATTCCGATGCGGCGGCCGCCGCCTCCTGGGATCCCATACCCCGAAGAGCCGATGTTTCCATCACTCGACAGCCCAGCGCGTCTTCCAGCCCTTTCAGATTGATCACATCCCCGTTCCTGCGGACAATGTCGATCATGTTCAAGGCAATGATCACAGGAACACCGATTTCGATGATCTGTGTCGTCAGGTAGAGGTTCCGTTCGATGTTCGTCGCATCGACGATGTTGATCACCGCATCCGGCTTTTCCCGCACCAGGTAGTTTCTCGTGATCACTTCCTCGGGACTGTAGGAGGACAGAGAATAAATACCGGGCAGATCCTGAATGACCACATCCGGTCTGCCCTTGAGCTTGCCTTCCTTTTTTGCGACTGTCACACCGGGCCAGTTTCCCACATATTGCTGAGAACCGGTAAGATCGTTGAACATGGTGGTCTTACCGCTGTTGGGGTTGCCGGCCAATGCGATCTTGATACTCATAGTGATCGCTCCTGAGTCACTTCGATCAATGCCGCGTCTTCTTTGCGAATGGAAAGTTCATACCCTCTCACCGTTACTTCGATCGGATCGCCCAGAGGAGCCACTTTTTGCACGAAGACCTCCACACCTTTCGTGACTCCCATATCCATGATGCGTCTGCGCAACGCGCCGTGTCCGTGCAGCTTCTGGACTCTTGCCCGTTCTCTTACGCGTATGTCTTTCAATGTCTTCATCAAAGTGTCTCCTGTCTTCTGACTGTGTGTGACGCGAGGTTAGTCTTCTCTAACTATGGGAAGTTTACCAGTTCCACCCGATTTTGTCAACATGACTTGAAAAAATACTACCGTAATGGTAGGATAATGGACAAAGGAAGGGGAACCTCGATGAATATCATGAAATCTTCTGAAGATTATCTTGAAATGATGCTCATGCTCAAGGAAAAGAAAGGCTATATCCGATCTGTGGATATCGCGGCAGAACTGGGGGTTACAAAGCCCAGTGTTTCCTATGCAACGAAACGGCTCAGAGAAAACGGGTACATTGCCATGAATGCCGAAGGGCTGATCGAGCTTACGGATGCGGGCATGACAATCGCCAAAAAAATTTACCGGCGGCACAAAGTCATCGCCAGCTTTTTGATGAGCATCGGCGTGGAGGAAAAAGTCGCTTACGAAGATGCCTGCAAAATCGAACACGACATCAGTCCCCGAACGTTTCAGGCGCTGAACGATCATCTGAAGAACAATTCATAAGAAAAACCGGCCGAAGCATGCTTCGGCCGGTACTGTTATACGGCAAACTTGCCGATCAAACGCCTCAGGTGGAGCCGCTGTTTTCCACTACCTCCACACTGTATCGAATCGTCCCGTCCGCATCTTCGTAGGGTTCCAGCGTAAAAGGCCGGTCGACGCCAAAATGTCCCATGAGCGTGTCGGTCATCTTCTCGTCTACGGTAAACTGAACCGACGCGATATTGGAAAAATTCAGCATCAGCGTCCGTACGATCTGGGCGATCAGCAGTTCCTCTTCCATGGATCCGCCGGACAATCCTTCCGATGCAAGATCCACCATAGCCGTCCGGCCAATCAGCGAAACGCGTACGCTTTGAATGTGATAGTCTTCTTTCAGAACAGTCATCATTCCCTCGGGCGGTTCTCGCAATGCATCCAACACCACCATGTACCGGTCGTCTCCCGAAGTGTCCAAGACCCGGCTTTCCTCCGCAAAGGGCTCTCCTTCGCCGGTCAGCACGTACTCCTCGGCAATGAAACTCAATTGTATTTCGCCGGATTCTTCTTCCTCAGCATCCTGGCTGCAACCCGCTGCGATCGTTGCGATCATTACGGCCAGACAAGCCACCAGCACAGCTGCTGCCGCTCTCTTCGTTCTCAATTTCCTTCCCCCCCTTCTTTCGTCCATGCAAACGTTTCTTGTTATTGTACCATATACGAAGCGTCATTTCATGGAAGATATTCCGGATCGATCCCGCTTGTTGCTCAATAAGGCTTGCGCACCGACGTGCTGTTATAGTCATTGCTGAACCTTGCCACATTCTGCAGCGCCTTGGCTGTTCCGATGGCCTCGCATTCCATAGGGTTCTCCGCCAGGACCACATCGATCCCCGTGCGCACGCTGATCAGCCGATCCATATTGTGCAGCAGTGCGCCGCCTCCTGTCAGCACGATGCCTCCGCTCCCGATATCGGCGGCCAGCTCCGGCGGAACGGTTTTCAGTACTTCGTGTATCGCTTCGCAGATCACATTCAGAGGATCCTGCATCGCTTCCAGCACATCGGCGGACGTGAGTTCCACGGCCTCGGGCAGACCCGTTATAAGGTCCCGCCCTCTGCAGAGCATGGTTTTCTGTTCTTCCTGCAGATAGGCAGAACCGATGTTGATCTTGATTTGTTCTGCTGTCCGCTCTCCGACGTAAAGCTTGTGTTCTTTTCGCAAATACCTGGCGATCGCTTCATCGATCTTATCGCCGGCGACTTTCGTGGAAGTGCTGGCCACGATCGCATTCATGGAAATGACAGCGATATCTGTGGTTCCGCCGCCGATATCCACCACCATAGTGCCCTCCGGTTTTGAGATGTCCAGGCCTACACCGATGGCTGCGGCAAGAGGCTCCTCGATCAGATAAACCGCTTTTCCCCCGGCTTGCACAACGGCCTCCCGCACAGCCCGGCGCTCCACTTCCGAGACGCCGCTGGGTATGCAGACCATGATGCGAGGCTTGAAAAACCGACCTGCGCCGCAGGCTTTTTTGATGAAGTGTTTCAGCATCCGCTCTGCGATGTCGTAATCGGAGATCACGCCGTCCATCAGTGGCCTGATCGCCGCAATATTGCCCGGCGTCCTGCCCAGCATGCCCTTGGCATCCTCGCCGATGGCCAGGATCTCCCCGTTGTCCCGATTGACCGCCACCACAGAAGCTTCGTTGAGCACGATGCCTTTTCCGCAGATATAGACAAGAACCGTGGAGGTTCCCAGATCCACTCCGATATCTTCCGTAAACGCCATTGCTCAGACCCTTTTCATATAGAACATGCCGATCAACTGGACTGCGAAAAATACGATCAGGTAGGCCAGGATCGCCGTCCCGTGAGAAACATAAGCGGCATAGATCATGAACAGAGATCCCAGGATTCCCAGTGCCGGCATCAGTTTCCCTTTGAAAAAATCGTGATCCTCCCCTTTTTTCATGAAGACCCAGAAAATCGGGATATACATGGCATAGATCGTGATAATGGGGAGCTCCGAGGAATCAAAGGAGAAGAAGCCAAACCAAGGGGCTGTGAGATTGGCTCCGTAAAAATACAGCAGCCATATCCCCGCAAACAGCAAGCCCACGACCGATGCATTGGTAGGCATATTGGTTTTGGCGTCGATCTGCTTAAAAGTGTCCGGCGCCGGACCCATGTTCCGTACGGACAATGCATAGAGCCCTCTGGTGCAGGCGAGCATCAGTCCGTTCAGCGTCCCCAGGCAGGAAATCACGACGAACACGAACAGCCCCGTTCCCATGAAGTTGGAGAAGATGTTGGCGAAAGCCGTTTTCGCTCCCATTTCACCGCTTTCCATGAGGATGGAGTTTTCCACAGCGCCGGACAGCCCCACGTAATAAAGAATATAGGTGGCCATGATCAGAAACGTGCCGCGGACCAGGGCTTTGGGAAGATTGCGCTTCGCATCCTTGAGCTCCGCGTTGATGCTGGTCGCGATGATCCATCCTTCATACGCAAAGGATGTGGCGCAGACTGCTGTGAGCAGCGCGCTGAACGTATCCATTTCTTCCACGACCGTTGCGAAATTTTCCATGACCATCCCGTTGGCCAGGCCGGACAGCGTTCCCACGATCGCCATGGCATACAGAGGAATCAGTTTGATGACCGTGGTGCTCACCTGGAACTTCCCCGCCAGGATGGGGGACAACGTGTTGAGCGCATAGCTGGCGATCAGATAAAACGCTGTAATAGCAAGGCATTCGGGCCCGACGATGCTCCAGTCTTTTCCGATCAGCACACAGGTATATCTGGCCGACACCCAAGCCAGGACGCTGACAAGCGTGGGGTAGTAGATCGTGGCCATGAACCATCCTACAAAATACCCGTACTTGGTGCCCAGCGTGGCTTCCGCATAATCCACGATGCCGCTCACTTTTTCGTACTTCGTCGCCATGACGGCGAAGTTGTAGGCACATACGATCATGATGACACCGCCGATGACCCAGGCAAGGATGCCCACCGACAGATTTCCTCCTGTTGCGGTCAGGATTTTTTCCGCCTTGAAAAATACACCGCTGCCGATCACGATGCCCACGACCATGGCCGTTGCCGTAATCAGTCCGTACTTCTTCTGCAATGTTTCCATTTTACTTCCTTCTCTCTTTTCAAATATGCGTCAACAAACACAGTGCTGTGTCACAGCCAAGACCATTCTACCCGCAGGGGCGATGCGGGTCAAGAAATCCGGATATCTTCCTCAGGAACGTTCTTTGATTCGGGCTTTCCGGTAGTTGTACACGATGATCGTGGTAAAGACGATCACAGCGCCGATCATGGCCATCGGCGTAAAGACCTCCCGGTAAAACACGGCGACCCAAAGCGGATTCAAAATCGGCTCGATCCCCGTCACTAAACTGGCGGTGATCGCCGGGGTGGTCTCCAGGCCTTTCGTTAGCAATACATACGCAAGACCGAGCTGGAAAACGCCCAGAACCACAACAGCTGCCAGGGCAGGTGCCGTGGGGTCCCGAACGGCCAGAAGAAAGGGCAGTCCGATGAATACGCTGTAGATCTGCCCGATCAGGACCGATGAAAGCGGGTCGGAGTCCTGTGCGCTGTTCAACATAAAGACACCGGCGTAGGAAAGACCGGAAACGAGCGCCAGCGCATTGCCCAGCATATTGCCGGCGGCAAGGCCGTCCACGACAAAGAATCCGATCCCCAGCAGAACCAGGATGCAGGCGATCACATCGTCTTTTTTCGGTTTCACCCCGAAAATCAAAAAACTGAGCAGGATGATGAAGATCGGGGCCGTATACTGCAGGATGATGGTATTGCCCGCAGTGGTCAGCTTGTTGGCCAGGCTGAACAGATTATTGGTGCCGGCAATGCAAAGAGAGCCGATGAATATCGTGCGGTTGAATCGGATCCGGTGTCCGATGGCCTTGATGAATGTAAAGATAATGACCGCAGAGATCAGATTCCGGGCCCCATTGATGGCCAGCGCATGCCAGGGAATGATCTTATAGCACAGTCCGCCGATGCTGAACAGTGTCGCAGCCGCAAAAACATACAGCGTGCCGGCCTTTCCTTTTATGTCCATGCGCTACCTCTTCTGTCCCCGCAGTTCTGCGGCGATCTGCTCCAACCGCAGAAAACGATGCTTGATCCCCGATTTTTTCAAGGGAGGTTCGAACATCTCTGCCAGTTCCGCCAGAGAAACCTCCGGATGCTCCAGACGCATGCGAGCCGTTTCCCTCAATTTGGGCGGCAGGGATTCCAGACCGTGCATCGCCCGAATCGTCCGAATGTCCGCCAACTGACGTTGAGCCGCATTGACGGTGCGTTCGAAATTCGCACTGTCGCAGTTGCTGATCCGATTGGTTTTATTCCGAAGTTCCTTCGTGATGCGCACGTCTTCAAATCGAAAAAGTTGACCGTGTGCCCCCAATATATTCAAGAAATCGATGATCTGTTCGCATTCTTTGATGTAGACCACATAGCGTCTCTTGCGCTCAAGATATTTTGACCGAAGGCCAAAACTGTTGATCAGCCTCTTGACATCTTTGGCCAAGGGCTCGCTCCCGCAGACGATCTCCATGTGGTAGGTTTTTTCCGGATCGCTGATCGAGCCGGCTGCCATAAAAATGCCCCTCAGCATGGCTTTCCGGCAGCAGCGGCGCTTCATCAGCTCGGGATTCAAGCCCTCCGCCAGCGTATTGTTGCCTTCCCGGACCACCAGGATGCCGGATTCCCGCAAGATCTGTTCTGCATTCATTTCAGGAGTGATCACCAGTTCATAGAGCCGCCCTCTGGACAGCGGCGCGGTCTCACCCATGGAGAGCGCTGTCTTTGACCCGAAGTAACTCTTGATCATCGTAATAAAAATCCTGGCTACCGCGGGATTTTCTGTGGTGATCTTTACACTCAGCCGTCCCCCCGTAATCAGGATACTGCCCGCAAAACGCAAAAAACCCGCGATCTCCGCAAGCATACAGCATTTCTTATCCGGTTGAGTTTGCGTAAGTTCTTTTTTAACGTCCGATGCAAACGACATACCACTCCTCCGTGTGTTCCCTGTGATTATACACCCGAACATTTCTTTACACAATCTTCATTTGACTTTCGGATCTCACTGCTATATATTGTCGACATGAGGTCAAAATTTCTGAGCAGAATCAACAGCGTGATGCAGGGCAAAAACTATGCCGAAGTCATGCCCCAGTTTCAAGCAGTATACAACGTCGTCCTGGGCGGAGAAAACCTGGGTAGGATGTTGGCATGCAAGCAGCATAAAAACTGCAATTGTCTGGAACACAGTATTGCCGTAGCCTATTTTAGCTTGCTGATCGCAAGCCGGTTTAAGATTAAGTGCAGCCGCTCACGTTTATTGCGCGGGGCACTTTTGCACGATTACCATTTAAGTGATCGGCGCGGGGACAACGGTTCGTCCTTTAGACACGGCTTCTCTCACGCAAAGGCAGCGCTGAAAAACGCAAACACGGAATTTGCTCTGGACCTCGTGGAACAGGATGCGATCCTGCACCACATGTTTCCGATGAATCCGATCCCCCCCAGATACAAAGAAGGGGTGATCGTATGCATCGTGGACAAAATCTGCGCCGTGTACGAAGCGACCAGCGCAAGACCGTACAGAAAACTTTTGGAGCGCATCTACCGGAGCACACCGGTCCTGTAGCCTTCGGTATCGATAAAATCAACATAAAAAGAACCCGGAGATCCGGGTTCTTTTCGCATGTCGGGAAAACTGCTATTGGGCAAGCCCGAGGATTTGTCTGGCTTCGGCTGGAGTTGCGATCTCCCGGCCCAGAAGCTTGGCGATATCCACTACTTTCGCGATCAGTTCACCGTTGCTCTTGGCCAGTACACCTTTTTCCAGATACAATGTGTCCTCGAATCCGGTGCGGACATGGCCGCCCATGGCGATGGTGGCCGCGGCGATGTTCCATGCGTTCTTTCCGATCCCGGTAGCGGTCCAGGTGGAGCCTGCGGGAATGCTGCCGGCCATAAAGACCAGATCCCGGATCGTCGCAGACATCTGGACGCCCAGAACGAAATCAAAGTGCAGGGGATGTTCCAACAGTCCTTTTTTATCGACTTTCAGAGCGATGTCGATCATGCCCTTGTCGAAGACTTCCAGCTCGGGTTTGATTCCTCTTTCCTGCATGATCTTGGCGAAGTTCATGATGGTATTGTCGGTATTGATGAAAATCTCGTCTCCGCCGAAGTTGCAGGTTCCGCAGTCCAGGGTGGCAAATTCCGGGGTGGGAACGACTTCCGTGGATTGGAGTCTTTCCAGATCCGTCATGCCTACAGCGCCTCCGGTGGACGGCTGGATGATCACGTCGGGGCAGACTTCCCGGATGGCGTCGATGCATTCCTGAAAGCGTGCTTTGTCCTGTGTGGGCGTGCCGTCGTCCCATCTCACGTGAAGATGGATCAGAGAAGCGCCGGCGTCGTAAGCCGATTTTGCCTCTCGGACGATCTCCTCTACCGTATAAGGAACGGCCGGATTTTGCTCTTTGGTGACTTCGGCTCCGCAAATGCATGCGCTGATAATCAGTTTTTCCATTTTACTTCCTCTCCTTTGTCATTCTTATTCTTGTTGCAGCGCTCGGGGCGCCGCATGATTGACTGTATTAAATAGTATCATAAATCCCGATGCATGACCACCACATGTTTCCCCTTGTCTTCCAGGATCGCAGCGACTTGATTCGCCACCGCAACGGATCGATGATGACCGCCCGTACAGCCCAGGGCAAGCACCAGGTTGTATTTCCCTTCCCGGATATAGTGGGGGATCAGTCGTAGAATCAGGTCCGTGATACAGGTGATAAATGCCTGGG
>JAAYDG010000029.1 GCA_012729355.1 Clostridiales bacterium | reverse complement strand
TATATTTATGACAACACTGTTTACATATTTGCTTCAATTAAGAAGGATGCGACAGTAGAGGAACACTTACTGTACAAGGATGAGTTTCTTCAGCCGGATTTATTCCAATGGGAATGCGAAGCGGGCCTGAGTCCAGAAAAGCAAAAGGAACTAATTAATAGCAGCAAAGCACATCTATTTATTCGAAAAGTAAGTATGGAAAATGGTGTAACTTTACCATTCACGTATGTGGGAACCGGCGTATTAACCAATCCCAGAGATACGGATAATCCAAAAGGGACACTTCTGTTTGATATCAAAATGGATGAAGCCCTGCCGGATTATCTGCAATACGATTTTAAATGGAATTCTACTATGAATGAGATCCACGCAGGATAAGGAATGACACAAGTCGTCGCCGCCCTGATCCGGGACCAAAACAAATTCATGATCTGCCGGCGCCCGGCCCACAAGGCCCGGGGTTTGCTGTGGGAATTTGTCGGCGGCAAGGTGGAGCCGGGGGAAACGAAAGAAGAGGCTCTTGTGCGCGAATGCAGGGAAGAACTGGCTGTCACCGTGGAGGTGGGAGAGGTATTTCTGGAGGTCGACCACGTTTATCCGGATATTTCCGTGCATCTGACTCTGTTTTATGCTACCATTACGGAAGGAGAGCCGCAATTGCTGGAGCACTGCGATGTGCGGTGGATCACTCCGGAGGAGATCCCGCAATACAGCTTTTGTCCGGCGGATCAGGAGATATTGCAGCAGTTGAGTAGGAGGTATCCATATGAATCCCGTAAAACGAGCGCTCGATGCATCCGATGACTACGCAAAGCAGTCCACCTGGATGGATTTTGCCCTTATAAAGACTTGTCTTTGCGCCCTGGGCGTGATGATCGGCATCGGCCTGCCGAAAGAAAGTCGCAAGCCGGCTTTCGGCGTGGCGGCGGTTGCCTATGCGGTCACTTATGTAGCCATCATGGCCAAGTTCCTCCCCATGTTGAAAGAGCACATGGAACAAGGATAGCCGACTGGACGCATCAGGAAGATGTTCCATGGGCACAAAAAGAGAGTCCGACTGCCGGACTCTCTTTTGCTCTTAGATTTCAGGCTTGGGTTCTGCGAGAATCAGCTCGATGCCCAGTTCTTTGATGCCTTCCCGGTATTCTTTGGAAAGACTGGTGTCGGAGACGATCGTTTCTGTTTGGATCAACGGACACCCGAGGGAGAATGCATTTCGGCCGAATTTTTTGCTTTGTGCCACCAGGATGGTTTTATTGGAGTGTTTGATCATTTCCGCGCGGACTGAAAAATCTTCGATCCCGTAGTCTGAGATGCCGAATTCGAAAGTGATCCCTCCTGCGCCGATAAAGGCTTTGTCTGCAAACACACTGCCGAGAGCCATAAGAGTCATGTCTCCGAACATGTTCTTTTCGTTTGTGTCCAGTTTGCCTCCGAGAACGAAGATATCAAAGTTGGTATTGCCCAATTCATTTGCGACTGCAAGAGAATTGGTAATGACGGTTAGACTATGCAGACGTTTCAGATGTCTTGCGACCTGCAGTACCGTAGTTCCCGTCGCAAGAATAACGGTTTCACCGTCGTGGACCAGCTCTGCGGCGGCCAGGCCGATGGCGTTTCGCTCTAACTGTCCGTGGCTTCCATCCGTCCGGGCGGGAACAAAGGAGCCGGTATCGGATAACACAGCTCCTCCATAAATGCGCTTGACAAGGTTTTTATCCTGGAGGGTTTCCAAATCCCGGCGGGCCGTTTCGTTCGATACTTGGAATCTGGAGACGATATCGCTCATCTTGATGATCCCACCGGATTGTCTCAACATTTCCAGGATGATGTTCTGACGCTTTTGCGCGAGCATAGATGCTCTCCTTCCTCTTATGATTTGTAAAATTTATAACCTATTTTAGCAGAAATTGCAAGTACAGCAAAACAACTGGCGGATTTGACATTGAAATGGTCGGAAAAGCAGTATTTCTGTTGACACGCAACGCTTATATTATATAATACCATTATAATACCACAAAATATATAAAACAAACCACAAAATAGAAGAATTTTTGCACAGCATAAAAGGAGTGATTCCATGACCCGGGAATATGTCATTGCCTATGATTTGGGAACCAGCGGCGTCAAAGTCGCTTTGGTGGATCTGAAGGGGCGTTTTATTTGTGATGCCACACAGAACTATCCTTTGTTGACACCTCATCCCGGCTGGGCGGAACAAGACCCGATGGACTATTGGCAAGGGGTGTGCAATGTGACAAGGAATGTATTGGCTCAAGCGGCCCGTCGTCCTCAGGATGCCCGGGGGATCGCCTTCGGTACCCAATGGAAGGGCATCATTCCGTTGGATGCAGCGGGCAAGGTCCTGCACAACAGTATCATATGGTTGGACAGCCGCGCGGAGGACCAGGCGAAACGGCTGAACAACCATTTTCATAAGGAGTTGTTCTGCTCCGCCGATTATTGGCCCAAATTGTTGTGGTTCAAGGAAAACCACCCTCATTTATACGAGCAGGCAAACATCATCCTGGAGGCCAACTCGTTCTTGAAATGGAAAGCGACCGGAGTGGCCGGGATAGACATATCCAATCATTTTACCCGCTCCTTCGATGACGGGTTGCAGGCGTTTTATGAAGAATTCCTGCGCTTCGGCGACATGGATCTTGCGAAGTTTCCGCAACTGGTGAGATCCACTGATCTGGTCGGCACCGTAACCACAGAAGCTGCGGCAGAAATGGGTCTGGTCCCCGGGATCCCGGTATTTGGCGGCTGCGGTGATATCCCTGCTATCACAATCGGTTCGGGAAGCACGAAAGTTGGCAATATGCATGCATACTTCGGTTCCTCGGGGTGGTTTGGGATTACGAGGGCCCACAGCGACAAGGACCTGTACATATCGCCTTTCGATGAGCAACGGGATATTTTCTTGTTTGTCTCACAATCCATCGGATTGTCCCTCAACTGGACGATCGAACAACTCTATCATGAAGAAATGAAAAAACTGGGGACAGGCATCTATGATTATATCAACGAACAGATAGAGAATATTCCGCCCGGAAGCGATGGGGTGCTGGCAACGCCGTGGCTGTACGGCGAACGGCCGCCCAATTTTTCGGAGGCGGCGCGCTGCAATTTCCTGAATCTCAATTCGTGCCACGACCGAAGGCACATGCTCAAAGCGTTGATGGAAAGTGTTTGCTATACACTGAAAGTAAACATTGAAGATCATTGGGCCCAAAACAACGCTCGACCGGCTTGCGTCAATGCGGTTGGAGGCGGTGCATGCAGTGCGGTATGGATGCATGCGCTGGCAGACATTCTTGAACTGCCGGTGAATGTCCCCCGCAACCCCCGCCACGCCGGAGCGATCGGTACGGCCTATTGCGCATTGATAGGCCTGGGCTACTGCAGCAGTTACGAAGACGCGGCTGCAAATATAGAAATTGAACACGCTTTCCGACCACGCCCGGAAGCAATTCCTGTTTACAGAAAGAG
>JAAYDG010000183.1 GCA_012729355.1 Clostridiales bacterium | reverse complement strand
GCATACTCCTTTTGTCCGGATCGATCACACGCGTTATATGGTTGTATTATACAGAAAAAGTGCCCGGAAAGGGGCACTTTTTGGCACGCCAGAGAGGATTCGAACCTCCAACCTACTGATTCGTAGTCAGGCACTCTATCCGTTGAGCTACTGGCGCATGTCGGTCAATGCAAAAAACACTATACATGAAACGGGGCGAAATGTAAAGATGCTAATTTTCTTTTCTGTCTGCGAAAATGCAGGTGAAGCCGGTTGAACGTCCTCTTCTATCAAGTTTCTGTTGCACACAGGCTCATTGGAGAACAGCGTTCCGGAAGAATTTCTGAAAATGATTCAAATCGCAACGATTGTTTGATGTTTCTACCCGTAGGCCGAAATGATTGTTCCTTATACATTTTACGGCTTGAATATGAACGGTTTTCCGTCCTGTCGGCATCGCGGGCGTTCAAGTATGCTATAATCGTTGCATCAGTCCTGTCGCAGTCCAACGTGCAGCAGCCTGAAATTCGTTTGATGAGGACAGTGAATGCCACGCAAGAAAGACAAGAGCGCAGAGCAGAAATATATCTATTTGGTTTTTTCCAGCACGCCGTCGCGTTTCGGACGCATGATCCGCTTTGCATCCGGAGCGCGGTTCAATCACGTGTCTCTTGCTTTTGACGAAAGCCTCCGCAAGCTTTATTCTTTCGGGCGTCGCAAAAACAACATTCCGATCAATGCAGGGTTGGTTCAGGAATATCCGGAACGGTTTTCTCTCAGAAAAGTGGATTATGTAGGCGTTAAGATCTATCGAATCCCCGTGACTCCCGAACAATACCGTTTGGGGAAGCTCCGCATCCGGCAGATCCTGAATGACGAAAAATATTTATATAATTTGTACTCCGTGCTCTTTTATCCGATTTTTAAAGGATTCTATACGTATAAGGCATATACTTGCGTTGAGTTTGTGATCCACATGATGCGCTTTATGAAAATATATGTGCCTACGGTAAAACCTTCCTATAAATACCTCCCGGACGAATTGGAATCCATTCTGGAATCCCCCGGTTATTTCGAAGGAAATCTCCTCGAATATGCCTTTGAGAACAGTATTTCCTGTGGCGATTTTTTTGATCCGATGGTCACGTATCGAGAACAATTCTATGCCACGGGAATCAGCGTTGTGATCCTCTCTAAACTGGTGTACCGCAAGGTGCGGCACAGCCATCGTCTTTCCAAGATTTACTCCTTGATTATGTTTCCCTAATATGATAAGACAGTAATGTCAGCCGGATTTTATCGGAGGAATGATTACTGTGTTTATGCTGGGTACTTATGCTTTTGCCGCTTCCTTAATTTTAGCAGGCATCGTTTTTGCATCGTTCCAATGGGCAAAAAAAAAGATGAAGAACGATGTTCGCCCGATCGTGATCGGAGCGGTGACGTTTTTCGTCTTTGCATTGCTGTTCGAAAATGTGTTCCAGCAGCTCATAATGACAGTTGTACCGGATTGGCGCGAACGGATCACAAGCAGTCTTTTTTTATATGTTTTGTATGGGTGCGTGATGGCCGGCTTCTTCGAGGAGAGTGGACGGTACTATGCATTTACCCAAGTCATTCCCGTTTATCAAAGTCCTGAAAGTTCTTTGAGCTACGGCGTGGGTCACGGGGGAATCGAATTGGTTCTGAGTGGGATCCTGGCGCTGCTGGTCTTCACTCCGGAATCCTTCACCGCATCGGACAGCCTGTTCTGGATATTCGAGCGTTCTGTGGCGCTTCTGGGGCATATTGCACTTTCCGTCATTGTTTTCTACGGTGTCCGACAGCATAAAAAACGATATTTATTGATCGCATTCCTTCTTCACGTAATCGCGGACATCCCGATAGGCATTTATAAGTACGGAGCCATCACGCTTCGCACTTGCGATACTCTGTTCGCCGCGTCGATCGTGCTTTGCGTTCTCGTGGCTCATTGGTGTTTCCGCCACCTGGATACACAAGAATATCCCATGGACTTGCAGAAAGGAAAACACGGCAATGGACCACCGAACAACCGGATCTTCAGCGGGCAGAATTGATACATTTTCTATCGTAACCAGTATCGTTCTGCTTGGATTTTTAGCCGCCGCAACGATACTCATGCCGGTGAGCACCACGAACACACTGATCGATATGCGCAATAGCGTCGTGGACGGACTCGGGTTTTATTTCCTCTTGCTGGTCTTTGCCTGTGTGATATTCAACGCCTATATGGCGTTTTCCAAGTACGGAGCGATCCGCATGGGCTATGAAGAGCCGGAGTACACCATCTTTGCCTGGATCTCCATGATCTTTTCGGCAGCCATCGGCTACAGCATACTGTATTGGTCGGCGATAGAATGGATCTATTATATTCAGGCCCCGCCTTTCGGAATGGATCCGTTGAGCGCCGATGCTGCGGAGATTGCCGTGGCGTACAGCTTTTTCCACTGGGGCATACCGGCCTGGAGCCTCACTTCGGTGGGTGTCATTCCGTTGGCGTATCGGTATTATCTGCGCAGAAAGCCCGGATTGACCCTGCAGGCGATCTGCGAGGGGTGGCTTGGCGACAGAATGAACGGACGATCGGGAAAGATCCTCAATGTCCTGTTCATATTCAGCATCCTGGGTGGTCTGACGATTTCTTACGGGACAGGCGTTCCGATGCTTGCGAACAATTTAGCCAATGTATTGGGAACATCAGAGAGCTTCGGTGTGCATGCGGGAATGATCGGGATCATCACGGCTGCCTTCGGATTTTCGACCTTTGTCGGTTTAAAGAGAGGATTGCAGCTTGTGGCAAAAGGCGCAACGATCGCCAGCCTGATTCTGTGCGGGTGGTTTCTTGTATCGGTCTGTCCGGGCTTCATTTTGGATAACTTCGTGCAGTCTCTCGGAATCGTGACAGACCGGTTTATCCCAATGAGCACGTCGTTGGATCCCATTCGCAATGAAGGCTTTCCGCAAGCTTGGACCTGTTTTTATTTTGCATGGTGGATCACGCTTTCTCCCTGGATGTGGATCTTTGTGGCAAAGATCTCAAGAGGGCGGAGCATCCGCTCCGTTGTAGCGACTGTCACGATGGCCGGGACTGTAGGATCGATGCTTTTTTTCGGGACGATATCGTCCTACGGACTGAACCGGTATCTGACCGGGGCGCTCAATGCCGTGGAGATCATGAATGAGAAAGGCCCGAATCAGGTGATTTCGGAAGTCGTTTTGTCCCTTCCGCTGGGGAAAGTGGTTTTGCTTCTCTGGATCCTCACCGCATTTTCCAGAATGGTCACCACGATGGACTCGGCGGCTTATTCCCTGGGAGCTTCCTCCACCTACGATCTGCGCGCGGAAGAGGACCCCGTTCGTTATCTGCGTCTGTTCTGGGCGGTGATGTTGTCGGTTTGTCCACTCTGCCTTATGTATGCGGGCCAGTTTATGGACGGTGGCGTTCCGCTGGCCGGACTGCAGGCCATTCTGGTGATCTTGGCGATCCCGATTTCGGTGACGATGATCGCAGCCATGCATTCGTCGCTGAAATGGGTTAGGACGGATTATAAGAACTGGAGCAGGCAGGAAATCGAAGCAGAATTCAACCAGCTGAAAGGAGCAGACAATGAAACCGTATCTTACATTGGAGTGGAATGATACAAAGACAGAAGCCAAAGGATGGCTCTGCATCCACAATCTTGTCAAAGGCGCGGCAGGCGGAGGGATCCGCATGCATCCCACCGTTACGAGACAGGAGGTGGAACGGCTCGCACTTGGCATGGCCTATAAATATAAGGCGATCGAATCCGAAACGACCGGCGGCTGCAAGGGCGGAATTGTTTACGACAGTCACATGCCAGATGCCTACGACGTTTTAAAGCGATACATTACAGCCATGCGTCCCTACGTGGATCTGGGACTGGGAATCGGAAGCGACCTGGGAACCAGCTACGACGATGTGTTGAACATCTTCGCGGAACTGGGCATGGGCTATCCTCAGACACTTTCTCAAGCAGCGATGCCGGAATTCAGGAAAGGACAGCAGGCGGTTCTGGATTTTCAAAATCAACGGATCGACGGGTTTCTCGTGAACGATGTGGTGACCGGGTACGGTGTTGCATTTGCCGCAGACGAAGCGTGGGCGTTCATCAATGATACATCTGCTCGGAAAGGCAGCGTGATCATTCAGGGATTCGGTTGCGTCGGAGCCAGCTGTGCCGCAAAAATGGATGATATGGGGTACCGTGTCGTGGGGATCGCGGATGCGAAACAATTTGTGTACCGGAAAGACGGGCTGGATGTAAAGAAGCTGATTTCTTCGAAAGATAAATACGGTGTCATGGACTTGGATCGGATCGAACACCAGTACGAAGTAATGGATAACAGCAAATGGTTGGAATATCCCTGCGATATTTTGATCCCGGCAGCTCTGGAAGATGTCATCAACGAAACGACCGGACACCGGGTGAAGGCCGGGCTTGTGGTGGAAGGAGCGAATATACCCACGAATGCGGCAGGAGATAAGATCCTGATCGAAAAAAAAGTGGATGTGGTGCCGGACTTCATTGCCAATATGGGCGCAATTCGATTTTTTGACCAGGTCGGATTTTCGCTGATCGATTTTACGACGGATGCTGTGATCGGGGACATCGACCGGATCGCAAGAAAGAATGTACGGATGATCTTTGCGGAAAATCGGAGAACCGGAGAATACCAGCGAGACATTGCAAAGCGTCTCTTTGCTCCGACCGTACAGGACGAGCCGGACTTCGACGGAAAGTACAGATGAGAACGTACGGAAGGAGACATAAGATGTGCGGGAAAAGCCGAAAGAACTTGTGTAAACTGCTGTTGATCGGGTTGTTGATCACACTGTGCGGCAGACCGGATAAATCTGCCGGCCAAAGAAAACAGCGCCGTGCCCACAGCGGCGCTTTCGGGGAAAAAGGTTCTTTCCATTCAGACGGGTGGGGCTATTCCGATTGGGAAAACATGTGAGTTCAGTAATTGTGATAGCCTAGATTATACGATACGAGACTCTTGACTGAGATCAGCTCGGAGACGATCTGTTTGCGCTCATCATCGGTGATAAACGGTGTCAGCACGATACTCATACCGGCAACGACTTTCTTCGTGTGGTCTTTGACGCCGACCCCGAGGCAGCTTACGTTTTCCATGAATTCGTTGTCTTCGAAGGAATAACCGTTCTGTTGAAGTTCACGCAAGTGATGAAACAGAGCGGCTTTGTCTGTAATGGTATTCTTCGTCAGCGGAAGCAAATTGATTTGATCCAAGACGGAGCGAAGTTCCTCATCCTCCATTTCGCACAAAAATGCTTTCCCCAGACTGCTGGCATAGGCAGGAAAATTGACGTTGGACGGAAAGAACAGATAGGAGGTTCCGGGCGCGCTGCCGGGGCTGTGAGTAGACAGAACGATCACCCTGTCCGGTGCTTTGAATACCCCGACATTCACTTGAAGGTTCCATTTTTTCGAGAGCTGTACGGCCTGGGCATCCATCATTTGAACGAAAGGATATTTTCTTCGATACCCCAAACCGATCTCAACCGGCCTCAGTCCGATGCTGTAAAATCCGGTCGTCGGATCCTTCTCCAGATAATCCCGGGCCACGAATGTATTGAGCGTGGCGTAGAGTGTGGTTCTGTTGACATTCAGGATCTTTCCCAGCTCAGCGACGCTCATGGGCCTTCCGGCTTGTTCCAGAACGTCGATGAGTTCCAGGGCACGGTCCAGGGATTTCAGGGTGGTGATGGAATGGTTTTCCATGGCATCTTTCTCCTAAAAGGTCTTGACATCTGTCCGAATAGATACGATACTATATGACATAGTGTCATTATAGATAACAACACTGCATTTCGCAACATTTTTTTCAGAAATTGTCAGAACAGTTTCTGGATCGGTGTAAAGGAGGACGAATTTGAAAAAGCTTGTGATTTACAAAAACAGATGCAAAGCATGCGGGTTTTGTATTGATCAATGTCCCAAGGACGCTCTGAGTTTCGGAGAAGAATTCAACGACAGCGGATATGCTGCCGTCGTGTCGGACGAAAATCTTTGCATTCAATGCGGAACATGCTACCGGGTATGTCCCGACAGTGTATTTGAACTGATCGAAGAATAGGAGGGTACGGTTTTGAGAACTTTAATGAAGGGAAACGATGCCGTTTCGGAAGCTGCAATCAGAGCTGGCTGCAGATTTTTCAGCGGATATCCGATCACACCGCAGAGCGAAATCGTTGAATATATGTCTTGGAGAATGGAAGAAGCAGGAGGCTCGTTCGTGCAGAGCGAATCCGAGCTGTCCGGAATTTCCATGATTTACGGAGCCGCTGCCTGCGGCCTTCGGACAATGGGCAGTTCTTCCGGACCCGGCTTCGACTTGATTCAGGAAGGTATCGGCTACATCGTATCTGCCGAACTGCCTACACTGATCGTGGACGTGGTTCGCTACGGAAACGGCCTGGGCGAGATCGTACCGGCGCAAAGCGATTATTGGCAGGTGGTGAAAAACGGTGCGCATGGCGATTATCACTGCTTGGTCTTTGCCCCGGCATCCGTCCAGGAGGCGGTAGATCTGGTCGGTCACGCCTACGATAAGGCCGAAGAATACAAGAACCCCGCAATTTTGTACTATGACGGAGCAATCGGTCAGATGATGGAACCCATCGTATTGCCGGAGATGAAAGAACACGATCCCGATCAGTTTTCCTGGTCGATCAAAGGCAGAGGCGGAGAACCGCAGAAGCAGGTCACATCCAAATGCTACTACGAATATACGACGCCGGAAGCCTATGTGGAAAATCTTCAGACAAAGTACGCAGCCATTGAAAAAAACGAGCAAATGTGGGAATCCTATCTGACGGAAGACGCGGATCTCATCTTTGTCGCATACGGGATCATGTCCCGAACATGCAAGGAAGCGATCAACGTTGCCAGAAAGCAGGGCATCAAAGTCGGTATGATCCGGCCCATCACCCTGTATCCCTATCCTGTCAAGGCATTCGAAACGCTGCCCGAAACTCTGAAAGGCGTTATTTCCGTGGAAATGTCCGCGCTGGGACAGATGGTCGAAGATGTTCGTCTGGCCGTGAACGGCAGAAAACCCGTTTTCAATTATGCGACAGGGAAGATGATTCCCGACACGGAGGAATTTATCTCTTACATGAAAAATGTGCTGGAGGGAAAGGAAGAGAGCGTGTAAATTATGGCTAAGAATTTAGTAACCCCCAAACTCATATCTGAATTCAACAGATTCTGCCCCGGCTGCGGCCACGGGCTTATCGGCAAAATGATCGCACAGGTCCTGGAAGAGCGAGGTGTGGAAGACAACGCGATCCAGGTCTACGCTGTGGGCTGCTCCTGTTTCATCAGCACAGTTGTCAAGGCAGACAGCATCCAGGCGCAGCACGGCCGTGCGCCCGCTGTAGCCAGCGGCGTTCGCAGAGCCAGGCCCGATGCCGTCGTTTATACATATCAAGGAGACGGCGATGCAGCCGCCATCGGATTATCCGAATCGTTGTACGCCGCATACCGCAATGAAAATACAACTGCGATTTTCGTCAACAACGGCGTATTCGGAATGACCGGCGGCCAAATGGCTCCGACCACGCTGGAAGGGCAGAAGACTGCCACCAGCATTTACGGCAGGAACACCGCATTGACCGGCCAGCCTTTCAAACTGGCGGAACTGATCGCTCAGATGCCCGTGGCCTATGTGGAAAGATGTTCACTGTCCAACGCCAAACTGATCGCGCAGACCAAGAGAGCGATCGGAAAAGCCTTTGACAACCAACTTGCGGGAAAAGGATACTCATTCGTTGAAATACTGTCGCCGTGTCCGACCAACTGGCATATGGATCCCGTCAAAGCATATAAAAGGCTGGACGAGGTCGTTGCCGAAGAATATAAGCTCGGCGTTTTAAGAGACAGCAAGGAGGATTAAAATGACAGGAATCATCTGTTCGGGCTTTGGCGGCCAAGGCGTTTTGACCATGGGCCTCATATTAGCCAATACTGCAATGCTGGCTGGGAACGAAGTCACCTGGATTCCGTCCTACGGCGCGGAAATGCGCGGCGGGACTGCAAACTGCAGCATCAAAATCAGCGATGAACCCATTGCCAGCCCTTATGTCAACAAGATCGATGTGCTCATTGCCATGAACGAGCCGTCTTTGAAAAAATTCGAAAACGATGTCGTTCCCGGCGGTATGATCATCGTCAACAGTTCGATCGTCAAGGAAGCGGTCGGCAGGAGCGACGTAAAGGTGGTGGAAGTCCATGCCAACGACATCGCTGTGGAATTGAACAACCTCCGCGCGATCAATCTGATCGTGCTGGGCACATTCGTGGGCGCGACAAGCGTTCTGACCAAAGATGATATGGCAAACGGCATCGTAAAATACTTTGAAAAGAAGAATATCGACAATACGTTAAATCTTCAGGCATTTGAAAAAGGCTTTGCCGTGGGCGAAGCGCAAAAGGGATAAACTATGAGCATCAGCAATCTTTTGAAGCCCGAGGTCATCGCCGTGATCGGCGCATCGGACAGACCCGGATTTTCCAGGAGCACCTGCAAAAATCTGCTCTATACGGAAGACCCCCGAAGAGTTTACTTTATCAATCCAAAAAAAGACGAACTATACGGCAAAAAATGCTACAACAGTCTCTCGGAACTGCCTGAGTCGCCGGATTTGGTCATTCTTTGTGTGAACGCCGGCCTGGTACCGCAGATGCTTCGCGAAGCGGCTGCGGTAGGCTGTCGTTCATCCGTTGTCTATGCCAGCGGATATGCCGAGACAGGGAGCGACGAGGGAAAGAAACTGGAGAAGGAACTGGTGGACCTGTGTGACGAGCTGGATATGCTTCTGATGGGACCGAATTGTGCCGGATACATCAATTTCATCGACAATGTTTACGCGTTCGGTTTGGAAGTGGATAAAGCGGAACGAACCGGCAGAGTGGGCCTCATTTCTCAGAGCGGACAGGTCGGCCTGAACGCCGTGGACATGGAGCATATGGACTATTCCTATATCATCTCTGCGGGAAACAGCAGCGTCGTCAGCATGGAAGAGTATTTTGATTATCTTGTCGATGATCCGGATACTGCGGTGGTGTCCCTGTATCTGGAAGGCGTAAAGCGTCCGAAAGACTTTGTGAAAGTACTGGAGAAAGCGGCAAAGAAGAAAAAACCCGTCGTGATCCTTAAAACAGGCAGGTCCGAAAAGGGGAGTCAAATCGCCAGCTCTCACACCGGAAGCCTGTCGGGCGCAGACAAAGTGTTCGATGCCATGTTCCGAAAGTACGGCGTCATCCGCGTTTCGGATATGGAAGAGCTTCTTTCGATTTCTCAAATGTTTTCCATCCTGGATAAACTTCCGGAGGGCCCCAATCTCTGTGTCATGTGCCTCTCCGGCGGCGAAACGGCGATCTCTGCCGATTTCGGCGAAGAAGTGGGCCTTCACTACCCGGTATTTTCCCCGGAGACGCTGGAGAAAATCAAGGGGTTGCTTCCGTCCTATTCGACACCGAACAATCCGTTGGACACGACAGCCACGCTGGCCCACGATCCGGAAGGGTATGCCAATCTGATCAAAACGGTCATGGGCGATCCGCAGATCAATATGGTCGTATGCGGGTTTACGCCGCATCCGACGCTGGACAATGATGTGACGATGCATATTGCGCAGGGCCTGGTCAAATCGAAAGAAAACAACGGCGCAAAACCGGTGATGATGATGCCTTTTATGGAATGTTCCAGAGCGCCTGAAATCCGAAATCTGCTGAGAGACGCAGGCATTCCGATTTTGCCTACAAGCACCTATGGATTCAAGCTGATCAAGCATCTGGCAGACTTCGTGACCTATCACTGCATGGAGAAGGAATCTGCCTGCGGCCCTTCGGACGAAAGCCTGACGGGAAAACCGTTGAAATATCTGTCGGAATTCGAAAGCAAGAAGAAGCTGGCCGAATGGGGCATCCCCTCTGCCGAATCCCGGCTGGTCAACACGCAGGAGGAGCTGAAAACAGCTGTGGAAGAACTCGGATTCCCGCTGGTAGCAAAGATCTGTTCGGCGGACATCCTGCATAAAACAGATATCGGCGGGGTTCGCCTGGGCATTCGGGACATGGCTGGCGCGGAAGCGGCCTTTACCGAGATCCTGAAGAGTGCAGCGAAACATTGTCCGGATGCGGATATCGAAGGGGTGCTGTTCCAGAAAATGGTGGACAAAGGACTTGAGATCATCATCGGTGTCAAGAACGATCCACAGCTGGGACCCGCCGTCATGTGCGGGCTGGGCGGCGTGTTCGTTGAGCTGTTCAAGGATGTGGCACTCTGTCCTGCGCCGATCAGCAGAAAAGAAGCGACCGATATGGTGCTTTCTCTGCAATCCGCCAAGCTGATCACCGGGTATCGCGGATCCGCACCCTTGGATCTGGAGGCGCTGGTGGATGTGATCGTCAAAGTGGGCGAAATGGCCAAAGACCAAAAGAACTCTTTGGTGGAAATGGATATCAACCCGCTGTTCGTCTACGAGGACGGTGTTTGTGCCGTGGATGCGGTACTGGCCTACGCCGAATAAAAAGACCGATACAAAAATGAGAGAGGAGGCCGAAAGGCCTCTTCTTCGATGGTGTCCTTATTCGCCCTGCACCTGGATCAGCACTTTTCTCCTGGCGGACGGACCGTCAAACTCCATCAGGTATACATCCTGTGCGTCACCTCGGATAAGTTTTCCGTCGATGAGAGGGAAGTGGCAGTGATTCCCCGTAATGTGTGCTTTCATGTGGCCTGTGGGATTTCCTGCCGTGGAGCCGTATTCCTGCAGCATGTGGGCATGGGCATAAGGATGTTCTTCCGGAACGATCGTCTGCAAGAAGTCGCTGATGTCGCTTTCCAGGCATTCCAGCGCTTCGTTGACGGCGATTCCTGTCGTTGTATGCTTTGTCATGACTGTGACCATGCCGTTTTGGATACCGCTCTCTTTTGCGGCCTCTTCCACTTCATGCGTGATCAGGATGAAGTGGATGTATTTGCGGGTCATAAAAGTCAACT
This sequence comes from Clostridiales bacterium, assembly GCA_012729355.1. GTDB lineage: Bacteria > Bacillota > Clostridia > Peptostreptococcales > Anaerovoracaceae > UBA10908. The sequence goes on along the minus strand of JAAYDG010000183.1, from coordinate 1,645 downwards.
CTTTATTGAATATCATAACGCCTCCTTACAGTTCCATGCGAAGAAATTCGATGGCGTTCTGCCCGCGAATCAACGCAAGCGTACTGTCGCGAAATCCCAGTTTCGTGATCGCATCAGCCATTCGTATCTGTTCAAACCTCGGGCTGTTGCTGCCGAACATCACCTGATTGCGCAGGCTCCGATCGATCCAGGTGAAGGGGATGTCCAACGTGAATACCTGACGATAGCATTCCAGCGCACTGTCGAAATACAGCAGTGCGGTGTCTGCGTACAGATTTTTATATTTCAACAACAACATGGCCGTTTCTCTGACCCACGGCCAGCCGAAGTGTGCCAAACAGATACGGAGCGACGGACGCTTCGCGGCCAGTTCTTCGAAAAGCAGAGGCCTCGCCCGCCAGGAAATAGTATTGGGTTCCCAGGAGACTCCGCTGTGGAACAAAATGGGCTTGTCATATTTTTGACAGATATCATACAAGGGATCCATAAGGGGGTCTGACGGATCAAACTGCTGCCTGGAAGGGTGAAGCTTCAAACCGGCAAGTTTCAACTCGGAAAAGGCAAATTCGAGCGTCTCGGAGGCATTCTCTCTTCGGGGATCCACACTGGCGAATCCGATGAAACGATTCGGGTGCATGTTGCACAGGGATCGGACCTCTTCATTGGAAACCAGCGATGGATCCAGAGGCGCGGAACTTTCTCCGGCCAGCAGACAAAGGCGATCCAAACCGGCGCATTCCATCTGGTTGAATACATGTGCGATCGGTGCTGTTCCGTTGTGATGAATGTTCATTTGATCGTGGCGGAATTGTTCTTTTCCCGGGTCGGCATTCAGCGGTTCATAAAAATCGGGGTGTACGTGTATGTCGATAAACATCGTTTCATCCTTTCTGTTCGATGATCCAAGGCTCGAAAACCTGTATGACGTCGGCTGCGATCCGGGCGCCGATCCGAAGGCACTCGGGGAGATCACTTCCCCGGATCAATCCATGAAGAAAGCCGGCAATGAAACTGTCTCCCGCGCCGACAGTGTTGACGACTGTCGCCGGGAAGACCGGTCCGTCCCAGAATGTCTGTCCGTCCCAGGCCAGGCTGCCTTTTGCTCCGAGGGTGGCAGTTGCGATTTTCATGCCCCGTGCGACTTTGTCTTTCAAAAAGTCTTCGATCCGGCGATCTCGTCCTTCATGGTACGAGAAGAACCCGAAATCGACAAAGGGAAGGGTGGATGTCACAAGAGGATGATCCAGTCGATCGGCATAATCAAAGCTGACCGGAACGCTGTTTTCTTTTAGTCTCGGCAGGATCGAATCCGCCTTTCCCCAGAGCGCAGAGTGAACGAGATCGTGCTCGGAAGCGAAGGCGATATCCTCTTCGTCGAAGACGATATGCGACAAAACGCCCTCTTGATATTCTCCGTGGACCCTGTCGGTCCCGTTCATATCCATGCGGGTAACGGCGGTCGGGCCTCGGCCGGTCTTCAGATGGGAGATGTCGACTCCTTCTTGAGCCAGAGTCTTTCGCATCCAGATACCGTAGTCGTCGTCTCCCGTAGTGCTGATCACGGAGGCCGGTGTCCCCAGCTTGATCAGGTTGACCGCTGTATCCACCACGTTTCCGGTGGGATATCGTCGGCCCAGTCGACGGT
>JAAYDG010000182.1 GCA_012729355.1 Clostridiales bacterium | reverse complement strand
TTTACAGGTCTTCCAACAGACGGATGGTGTGGAAGCCCTGGTGGACGGCGTGGATGATCTTGCCGGGCTGCACGTTGTCGCCGATGGTAAAGACTTTGTTCACTTTGCCTTCCAGGGCTTCGGCCAGACTGTGGTCGGACCGGAAGCCCACGGACAGCACCAGGGTGTCGCAGTCGATCTCTTTCCCGCCGTCGTCGCAGTTGACGCAGACTTTCCCTTTTTCCACGGCAGTGAGTTCGGAGCTCGTCATGACCTTGATCTTGGAGGCGGCGATCATATCTTTGAGCGCCTGGTCGTTGTTGGGTGCGTGCACCGCGGTGAGCAGCAGCTGGTCCAGCATTTCCACGATGGTCACGTCCTTGCCCTGGGCTTCCAGCATCAGCGCTGTTTCGCAGCCCACGAGTCCGCCGCCCAGGACCACGACTTTTTCTCCGGTCTCGATCCCCTGGGACAACAGCGTGGTGGCTTCCACCACGTTTCCTTTTTCGCAGCCGGGGATCCTGGGGAGGATCGCCTTCGAACCGGCGGCCAGGATGACCACATCGGGCTTGGCTCTGAGGATTTCCTCCTCCGTAGCTTCTTTTCGGAGGCGAACCGTCACGCCGTGTTTGTGGACTTGTTTGATCAGGTAATCCATGTAGCGCTTGGTGTCATACTTAAACAGGGGCGCGCCGGCTGCCTTGAGCGTGCCGCCCAGCTCTGCGGATTTTTCCCACAGTTCCGCCTCGAAGCCGCGCTTGGCTGCGGTGATGGCTGCCGTCATGCCGCCGGGGCCGCCGCCGATCACGAGGATCTTTTGCGCTTCGGCAGCGGGCTTCAGTTCGTAATCCTTCTCGAACCCGGTAGCGGGGTTGATGGCGCAGGTTTTGAAGCGGGACATGCAAGCGTTGTATAGGCATTCGTTGCATCCGATACAGGGGATGATGTCGTCGGTGAGGCCTGCCTTGACCTTCTTGGGCCAGTGGGGATCCGCCAAAGAGGGATGTCCCAGTCCGATCAGATCGGCTGTGCCTTCGGCCACGACTTTCTCCGCCAGATCCGCATCGTCCATCTTGCCCTGGATCATGAAGGGGGATCGGATCCCGGCTTCCCGGAGCGCTTCGGCGATGTACAGCTGGCAGCCTCTTTCCTGATAGGTGGTGGTGACGGCGTTGTACCAGCACTCGTAGGCGCCCCGGTCCAGATGGAGGTAGGCAAAGCCCGCGTCGTCCAGCATTTTGGCGATCTCGATGCCTTCTTCCATGGTTCGGCCGCCTTCGAAGCTGTGGTCCGGAGTGAACTTGACAGCGACGGGGAAGTCGTCGCCGCAGGTGGCCCGAACGGCGTCTCTGAGTTCGAAGACGATGCGGAGCCGGTTCTCCAGACTGCCGCCGTATTCGTCGGTCCGTTTGTTCCAGTTGGAGCTGATGAACTGATCGATCAGGTAGCCGCCGTAGGCGTGGATCTCCAGCACGTCGACTCCCGCGCATTTGGCCAGGGATGCGGAGTATCCGAACTGTTCCACCATCCAGTGGATCTCCTCCTTCGTAAAGGGCTGGCAGATCAGGTTGGGGTACCAGAAGCTGGGCACTTCGCTGGCGGACTTGGGCGCGGTGAACTGGTTGATGATGGACACCCGTCCCAGACCCAGGGAAAGCTGCAGCGCAAATTTTGCGCCGTACTGGTGGACCTGTTCCACCGCCAGGGACAGACGATCTGCGTGGCTGGCGGTCCAAAGGGCATTGGCCTGGCACTTTTCAAACCGGTCTTCGATAAAGTGGGTGGCAGGATACACCAGCCCGAACCCGCCCTTGGCTCTCTCCACCAGGTAATTTCTCTGTCGTTCGGAGATCCCGTTGTCGATGTCGAACATGAACCCCATGGGCGTCATGACCATGCGGTTTTTCAATTCCAGACCGCCGATATTGACTTTTTCAAATAAAGTTGCCATCATTTCCTCCTTTTTCCGATGCATACAATTGCCTATATGATTTAGACATGTGTATAATATATATACACATTATACCATTGGTTGTGAAAATGTAAACAATGTTTTTGAAATGTATGGTATACTGATGACGATTTTCAACAGAGGTGGATCATGAAAAAAACAGACGACAAATCAACAAAACGACAGATCATCAACTGGGCGGTCCGACTGTTTAAGGAACACGGCTACAACAACGTGTCCGTCAAGGATATCTGCGAGCTGGGCGATATCAGCCGGGGAACCTTTTACTACCATTTCAAGTCTAAGGACGAAATATTCGACAACTATTTTCTCGAATCCGAGATCTCGATCGCGGATAATCTGAATTCCATTCTGAGTTCGGATAGTTATGTGGAGCAATTTCATACGGTGTTCAACACATTTTTGTCCCAAATCCTGGACGCCGGCCCGGAGATCATGGCCCAGGTGTTCAAGCGGAATCTGGATCGGGAGATCCGTCAGCTGGCGCCTCGGGAAAGCGCCATGTGGGAGGTCTATGTGACCATTCTGAAAAAAGCCCAGGAGACAGGCGAGATCCAAAATCCTTTGCCCGTGGAGGATCTGCTTGAAGCCTTCTTGTATCTTTCCAACGGCATCTCGCTGATCTGGTGCAACAAGAAGGGCAAATTGGACCTGGCAGGGGAACACGGTCGACTGTTCCATGTTGTTTTTCAACAGAAAAGGGTATAGAGTAAAAGAGGTATAAAGGGGGATCATAAAGTGAAAAGATCATTCAACAAGACGATCGGATGCCTCGCGGTGTTGGCGGCGTTTTTGATTGCCTTCGCTGCGCCG
>JAAYDG010000001.1 GCA_012729355.1 Clostridiales bacterium | reverse complement strand
TCGGAACGGTCCCGCTGGTCATGACGATATTCGTTACGGTGTGGGGTCTGCGTCTGGGTTGGCATCTGGCGCGCAGGAATATCGGAAAGCCCGAGGATTATCGCTATGCGCAAATGCGAAACAACTGGGGCCCCAAATATTATTACATTAGAATCTTTTTTAAAGTATACATGGTTCAATTCGCGCTGAATGTCCTGATCGGTTTGTCCGTAATCGTCAGCAACCTGCAGGATATCCCCGAGTGGTCTTTTCGAGCAGTGATCGGCGCTGTGTGTTGGGGGATCGGATTCTTATTCGAAGCGGTCGGGGATGCCCAGCTTAAAAAATTCAAAGCGGATCCGGAGAGCAAAGGAAAGATCATGACACTTGGCTTGTGGCGTTGGACGCGTCATCCGAATTACTTCGGGGAATCTCTTCAGTGGTGGGGCCTTTTCGTGATGGCTGCCGATTCTCCGGGCCGATTGTTTTTGATCGTCAGTCCCTTGACGATCACGGGATTGCTGCTGTTTGTTTCCGGCATACCGCTGTTGGAAAAGAAATACGAAGGGCGAGAAGACTGGGAAGCATACAAGAAACAAACCAGCAAATTTGTGCCGATGCCTCCCGGAAGGAATAGAGGAGGCGTGGCGTAAAGCGTTCGCCGGGAGGAAAGATGGATCAACAGAAAAAGATGCAAGACCATAGATCTGAAACGGATTTTCTCGAGATACAGGTGACGTGCATTGCATGTAAATCGCAAAAGATCATTCCCTTGCGTCGAGAGATCATGGACGTGCTCCAAGTGCTGGAACCCGTACTGAAGACGGCCGGCTGCAGAACAGTATATACGGAAAAAACCGAGCCGGCGAAATATCAGGATCAGAATGAAGCAGCGATCCTGATTCAGGGCGAGCCCTTGGTTCAAAACGGGAGACTTTCTTTGAAAGAGCACATCGCAAAACGACTGTTGCAACTGGTCTTCGATCCCGTAGAAGAAGAACCGAAGCATTTCAAAAAAGATCGATAAAAGGCTTTTCCCCTTGACAAAGCCTTTTTGATTGTCTATAGTGTACATACTGTATATATACACTAATTTTCGGAGGGTATCGTGGAGATTTTTATCAGCAACACAGGCAGCAATCCGATCTATCAGCAGATCTACGAGCAGCTCCGGAATGCGATCCTTTCCGGAACGCTGAAGGAAGGAGACCTGCTGCCTTCGATCCGCGGGCTGGCGAAAGATCTCCGAATCAGCGTCATTACGACGAAAAGGGCGTATGACGAGCTGGAAAAAGCAGGATACATCCACACAGTGGCAGGGAAAGGTTGCTATGTGGCGCCGAAGAATACCGAGCAGGTTCGAGCCGAGCACTGCAGGCGCATCGAAGAGCATCTGCGGGTGGTTCTCCGCTTGGCGCCTGCCTGCGGGATCTCTTCGGAAGAGATCACCGCTTTGATTCATAAGCTGCAAAAGGAGGAACAGGGATGCCCAACGCCATCGAAATAAAAGGGTTGAACAAATCATATCCGGGGTTTTTACTGGAAGATATCCATCTGGATCTGCCCAGGGGCAGCATCCTGGGATTGGTAGGGGAAAACGGCGCGGGAAAGAGCACGCTGATCAAACTGACTCTAAAGGCCATCAACCGCGACAGCGGCACCGTCCGTGTACTGGATGCGGATTTGGATGACCCGGACTTCGGGCGAATCAAAGAAGAGGTGGGTGTCGTTCTGGATGAAGCCTATTATCCGGAAGTGCTTACAGCGCAGCAACTGGAAAAAGTGATGGCCTATACCTTTTCCAATTGGGACAGAGAAGCTTATCAGAACTATCTGAAGCGGTTTCAACTGCCGGAACAAAAGAAGTTTCGTAACTTCTCCAGAGGCATGAAAATGAAGCTGGCTCTGGCCGTGGCCTTGTCCCACGATCCGAAGCTGCTGCTTCTGGACGAGGCGACCAGCGGTCTGGATCCCATGATTCGTGATGAGATGCTCGATCTGTTCAACGAGTTTACCCGCGAAGAAAATCACTCGATCCTTATCTCGTCTCACATTGTAAGCGATCTGGAAAAGGTCTGTGACTATATCGCCTTTCTCCATCAGGGAAAGTTGCTGCTGTGCGAAGAAAAGGATCGACTTGTGGAGAAATATGCAGTGGTCAAAATCGGCAGACAGGACCTGGAGGCATTGGATCCCGAAGCGCTTGCCGGGAAGCGGGAAGGGAAATACGGGGTGGAAGCCCTTGTGTACAGGGATCTGATTCCTTCCACGTTTGCGACGGAGCACACATCGCTGGAAGATATCATATTGTTTCTTGCCAAAGGAGGTGCGAGAGGATGAAAGGATTGCTTCTGAAAGATTTTTATACATTGGTCGTACAGATGAAGCTTTTTCTTCTGATGATCGCGATCTTTACCCTTGTACCGAATTTCTCGATGTCCGGATTTGCCATCGTCTACGCCGCCATGCTTCCCATCACGACCCTGGCTTACGATGAGCGCAGCAAATGGACTCAGCTGGCCGCCATGATGCCTTATACGCCAACGGAGCTGGTGGTGAGCAAATATATCCTTGGCTATGTCACGGTTGCCGGTGCGTTTGCGCTGTCGCTGATTGCGCAAGCTGTGATAGGATCGCTCAAAGGATCACCCATCGGCGGAATGGACGTGCTTGTTGTTTTTATCACAGCCAATATCGCTTTGCTGATCCAGGCCGCCAACTTGCCTTTGATCTTCCATTTCGGCGTTGAAAAAGGTCGGTTGCTCTTTATGGGGATCATTGCCGCAATGGTTATGATCGGCATGGGCGCCGGAACGTTTTTGCTCACACTGTTCGAAAATGCGTCCGCTGCACTGCTTCGATGGGCCATCCCGGCAGGATCGGTGACGGTCATTCTGAATATTCTTTCGATCAGAATCGCCGTTGCAATGTACGAAAAGCGGCAATACTGATGGGTTGGCAGGTGTATATTTTAGAATGTGCGGACGGCACCTTTTATACAGGCGTCACCGATGATATGGATAAGAGATTGGAGGCGCACCGGCAGGGGCGGGGTGCCAGGTACACCCGCGGGCGGTGTCCTCTGGCAGTGGTTTATCAGGAAGCGTGCTGCGACCGGTCGGCCGCCCAGAAGCGGGAGGCTGCGATCAAGAAGTTGTCTCGCTTGCAGAAAAAATGTCTGATCGAACGATCCTCCGTGAAAGGATCCTGAATTCAGGTTCCATTCCTTTACATTTCCACCTCGGGGTAGTAAAATGTACAATAATGCTATCGCCCCGGGATTTTTGTATTTTGTCAAAAATCCTTCCAAATCCGGAGCTGGATCATGAAAAAAAATGTAACGGTACAATACCACAAAGTCAAAGAAATCACATCACTGCGACAAATGCTGAACGAGAGTTGCACGGAATTTTCCCAGCGGCCTGCGTTTTTGGTGAAGGCCAACAAAGGGGGCGAATACCTGGAAGTATCTTATGCCCAAGTAAAACGGGACGTGGACGCATTGGGAACGCGTCTGATGTCCCTGGGGCTGACAGGTGAAAAAATTGCTGTCATCGGCGAAAATTGTTATCAGTGGATCACAGCCTATTATGCAATCGCCAACGGGACCGGTATTGTGGTTCCTTTGGATAAAGAGTTGTCGAAGGAAGAAATACACAGCTTTTTAAACATTGCCGCATGCAAGGCGATCTTCTATACGGACACCTATCAGCATTACCTGGACGATTTCGAAATTCCGTTCAAGTTCTCCATGAATATGTATTTCGATCCGTCCCGCCACGTCTCACAGGTTCAAGAAAAAGAGGGCGAGGGGCGAAGGGGAGGCGCGATATCCTGGGAAGAGCTCACCACCGAAGGAGCAGAGCTCCTGCAAAACGGCGACAAGCGTTATACCGAGGCGCCGCTTGATTCGGATGAACTGCGTTTTCTTTTGTTTACTTCCGGGACGACGGATTCCGCGAAGGGTGTGATGCTTTCCCATCGAAACATCGCCACCAACATCATGGACACCTGCAAGATCGCTTATGTGACACCGGAAGACAGAACGCTTTCCATTTTACCGATCCACCACACCTTCGAAAGCACGATGGGCATGTCTCTGGTGCTCTATCGGGGAGCTTCCATTGCGTTTTACGAAGGATTGAAGTATGTTGCGAAAAATTTAGCGGAAGCTCAGGCGACCATATTGATCGGTGTGCCGCTGATCTTTGAATCCATGCATGCGAAAATCTGGAAGCAGGCCGAGAAAACAGGAAAAAAGAAAGCGCTGGAAACCGCCATCAAGATCAATCGAAGGCTCCGTTCGCTGGGCATCGACATGAGCCGAAAGTTCTTTAAGACCATTTACGATACGTTCGGCGGAAAGCTGCGCATGATCATCACGGGTGCTGCCGGAATCGATCCTGCGGTCAGCCGGGGATATCAGGATATGGGATTCACCGTACTTCAAGGCTACGGTCTCACAGAAACCGCGCCGCTGATATCGGGATCTCCGGACTTTGGGAACACATATAAGAAGGCAGGTTCTTCGGGTCTCTGCGTGGCATCCGGTGAAATGCGCATCGATGCGCCCGACGAAGACGGGATCGGAGAGATCCTGTTCCAGGGCCCCAACCTCATGCTGGGGTACTATCAGCGACCTGATCTGACGGCGGAATGCATCGTGGACGGGTGGTTCCACACAGGAGACCTGGGATTCATCGACCGCGAAGGCTGGCTGTATATTACAGGCAGAAAGAAGAATGTGATCGTCACGAAAACCGGAAAAAACATTTACCCGGAAGAAGTCGAGATCCACATGAATCGAAGCAAGTATATCCAGGAAAGCCTGGTGCACGGGGTAGAGCGGGAAGATGATACCATCGTATCCGCTCAGATCATGCCTGCTTATGATATGATATACGAAGAATTCGGCAACGACCTGAGCGAGGACGATATTAAGGCGCTCATTAAAAATGCGATTGCAGACATCAACGAGAAATTGCCGATCTACAAGAGGGTCAGAGACTTTTCGATCCGGGCCAATGATTTCGTCCGGACGACGACCCATAAAATCAAGCGCCATAAGAATATCTGATTCGCAAGGGGTAAGAGGGAGAGTATTGGTCTGAACTATGTCATGGGAATTGAAATTGGAGCAAGCGGCCTCGTCGTATGATCCGATCCTGTTGGGGATGGATATCGGATCAACCACAGCGAAGATCGTAGTGGTCGACCGGGGAAAGATCGTCTGGCAGAAATACGAAAGACATTTTTCGCAGGTTCGAAAAAAAGCAGTGGAACTGGTAACCGAAGCGGCGCCCTTCTTGGAAGGGCGGCGCTTTTGTGCTGCCTTGTCCGGATCAGCGGGTCTGGGCCTGGCCAAAGCAGCCGACCTTCCTTTTGTTCAGGAAGTTTTTGCTACAGGTGAAGTCGTGGAAGCATTGGAACCTGATACAGATGTAGTGATCGAGCTGGGCGGGGAAGATGCGAAGGTAATTTTTTTTAAGGGCGGCATGGATGAACGGATGAATGGCACCTGCGCAGGCGGTACCGGGGCATTCATCGATCAGATGGCCACGTTGCTTTCTGTATCCATCGAGGAACTGGATCGGTTGAGTTTACAGTACGAGCGCCTGTATCCCATCGCTTCCCGGTGCGGCGTGTTTGCGAAATCGGATATTCAGCCGCTGCTCAATCAGGGAGCCAGAAAAGAAGATCTGGCGGCCAGCATTTACCAGGCTGTGGTGGATCAAACCATAGCGGGTCTTGCGCAAGGCCGCAGAATCGAAGAACGCGTCATGTTTTTAGGCGGTCCGCTTCATTACTGCAAAGGCTTGAGAAATCGTTTTCAAGAGAGTCTGGAGCTATCGGACGACCATGCGGTGTTTCCTGAATACGGGCGGTTTGCTGTTTCCTTGGGTGCGGCGATTTACGCAGGGAAACAGAAAGCATTCTTCACGTATGAACAGTGGATCGGGCATTTGGTGAATGCAACGTCGGAACAGTACGGCAAAGTACGTCACGCGCCGCTTTTCGAAAATAAAGAAGACTATGAAAATTTCCTCCGGCGACACGATCGTGCCCGGGTACCCTTCCGGCCGATCACAGAATATCAGGGCCCGGCATACCTTGGGATCGATTGTGGCAGCACGACGACGAAACTGGTTTTGATTGCGCCGGACGGCGCCATTCTTCATTCATATTACAGCAGTAATCAAGGAGATCCGATTCGAGTCGTTCAAGAACAGCTCCTGCAAATATACGAACGCATCGAATCAAGAATCACCCTTGCCGGAACTGCAGTAACAGGCTACGGAGAAGAACTGATTCAGCGCGCCTTCCATTTGGACAACGGACTGGTGGAGACGATGGCGCATTACCGGGCGGCAAGGTTTTTCGATCCGGAAGTGGATTTTATTCTGGATATCGGCGGGCAGGACATGAAATGTCTTGCGGTCAAGAACCATTCGATCGATTCGATCATTCTGAACGAAGCCTGTTCGTCGGGATGCGGCTCATTCCTGGAAACCTTTGCAAAAGCACTGGGCTATTCCGTGGATGAATTTGCGCGATTGGGGTTGTTCGCTCACGCTCCCGTGGATTTGGGCTCCCGTTGTACGGTTTTCATGAATTCCTCGGTAAAGCAAGCGCAAAAAGACGGGGCAGGTGTCGGAGACATTTCAGCAGGATTGTCCGAGAGCATCGTCAAAAATGCACTGTATAAAGTGTTGCGGGTGCATTCTGCAGAGGAGCTGGGGAGAAACATCGTCGTCCAGGGCGGCACATTCCTCAATGATGCCGTTCTGCGGGCTTTCGAGCGGGAGTTGAACGGACAGGTCGTCCGACCCCGGATCGCCGGACTGATGGGTGCTTTTGGCGCTGCGCTGTATGCAGCATCTGTCGGGTCGGGCACGTCTTCTGTTTTAGACAAAACTGCGCTGGCGTCTTTCAAGCATTCAGCGAAAACTGTCACATGCAAAGGATGTACGAATCGATGTGCGTTGACGATCAATACTTTTTCCGGAAATGACCGTTACATTTCGGGCAACAAATGCGAAAGGGGCGCGACGCTGGCGCTCGGACTGGAGATGTCCGGAAAACCCGAAGAATCGATCCCAAACCTGTACCGATTCAAAAGAGAATACCTCAGGTCGCTGGCAGGGAAAAGCAATATCGGCGCTCCCCGCACCATCGGATTGCCGATGTCCCTGGGTATGTTTGAACTGGCTCCACTCTGGCATACCGTATTCACGGAACTGGGATTCAACGTCCTGTACAGCGGGTTTTCGGATAAGAAGCTATATGCGAAAGGCCAGTATACCATTCCTTCCGACACGGCCTGCTATCCGGCCAAGCTGATGCACGGTCATATTCAGAAGCTGTTGTCACAAAAGGTGGATGCTATATTTTATCCTTGTCTGACATACAATATGAAAGATCACGAACAGTCGGACAATTACTACAATTGTCCCGTCGTCGCCTATTATTCGGAAGTGCTGCGAGGCAATATGGATGCGTTGAAAGAGACCCGCTTTCTCTATCCGTACCTGAGCATCAATGACCGGAAGCAGCTTGCAAAAGGACTGCATGCCAATCTCTCCGCACACTTTCCCGACGTGCGAAAAGCCGCAGTGGACCGAGCTGTCCGCAGAGGGATGGAATCGTATCTGGACTGGATGAAGCGCATACGGGCGGAAGGGGAGCGTGCGCTGGCGGTGGCCAGAGAGCAGGGAAAGCGGATCATTATCCTTGCCGGCCGGCCCTATCATGTGGATCCGGGCATTTGTCAGGGAATCGACCAGTTGATCGAATCACTTGGTTTTGTCGTCATCACGGAAGATTGCGTGAGCCCGAAAGTGGCTCCGGCCAAAGTCCGTGTCCTCAACCAGTGGGTCTATCACGCACGCCTGTACAACGCAGCGCGTTATGTCGCCGTACACGATGACTGCGAATTGGTCCAACTGGTCTCTTTCGGATGCGGTCTGGATGCGATTACCACCGACGAAGTACGCAGCATATTGGACGATGCAGGCAAACTGTACACACAGATCAAAATCGATGAAATCAGCAATCTTGGAGCGGCGAGAATCAGATTGAGAAGTCTGTTGGGCGCATTGGAGGAACGAAGTGCGACACCAAAAGGATAGAGTGATATTTACACGAAAAATGCGGCGAGACTATACGATTCTCGTCCCCACAATGCTGCCCATGCACTTTACACTGATGGCTTCCGTCTTTCGCAAAAGAGGCTACAAGATGGAGTTCCTGAAGGATGACGGTCGCAATATGGGCGATGTGGGCATAAGATATGTGCACAACGATATGTGCTATCCTGCAATCATCGTGATCGGTCAATTGCTGGATGCCTTGCTCAGCGGCCGATACGACAAGGATCAAACGGCCTTGCTGATCATGCAGACCGGCGGAGGATGCCGCGCATCCAACTATTTGTCCCTGCTGCGCAAAGCGCTGCAGAGAGCCGGATTTCCTCAGGTTCCGGTGGTATCCCTGAATGTTGCCGGCCTTGAAAGAAATCCCGGCTTCAAAATATCTCCTTCCATGTACGGCGAATTGGCCACATGTGTGTTGTACGGAGATCTTTTAATGCTTCTGCGCAATCAATGCCGCGCCCGGGAAGTCAACCGGGGTGAAACGGACTCACTGACGAATCGGTGGCTGGAAACATTGGACCTACAGATGCGGGGCCCTAAAGTTTCCCGTAAAACATTTCGGGAAACCATGCAGAAAATCGTGGATGATTTTGCTGCGATCCCGCGCAGACAGGAGCAAGTGGTGCGCGTCGGGATCGTGGGAGAGATCTACGTGAAGTATTCCCCCCTGGGGAACAACAATTTGGAAGAATTTCTCTACCAGGAGGGTGCCGAGGTGGTCGTTCCCGGACTCTTGGACTTCTGTTTGTATTGTGTGTACAACAACGTATTGGACAACCGGCTGTACGAAATGCGAAAACAGAGCGTGATCATGTGGCGCTGGATCACCGGTTATCTAAGCCGACGAAAGGATGATATGATCCGGATCCTTCGGGAAGACGGACACTTTGATCCGCCGTCTTCTTTCGGGCAGATCGCATCCCTTCCGGATCGGGAAGCCTGTGTAGGCATCGGCATGAAGATGGGCGAAGGGTGGCTCCTGACGGCCGAAATGCTGGAGCTTTGCGAAATGGGTGTGAAAAATATCGTCTGTACCCAGCCCTTCGGATGTTTACCCAATCACATCGTCGGGAAAGGCATGATGCGCCCGGTGAAGGATCGCTACACCGATGTGAATATCGTGGCAATCGACTATGACCCCGGCGCCTCGAAGATCAACCAGGAAAATCGATTAAAACTGATGATGGCCAACGCCAGAAAAAATATCGGTTTATAAAAAAAAGCAGCCCGGAGGCTGCTTTTCTGTTGCGGTTCATTTCAGCAGCGCCTTCATGATGGACAGGAAAGAGCCGTATACGCCGAACAGTTGATCCAATGCAACGTATTCATCCACCACATGAGCGAGACTTTCGTTGGAGGGCCCCATGCCCATGGTGGGAATCCCTGCTTCTCCCGCGTAGTGGCTTGCGTTGGTGCAGAAGTTGTACTTGGTGATCTCCGGTGTAAAGCCGTCGGCCTGAAGCTGTGTGTAAACGGCCTGGACAAACTCGTCTTTGGGGTCGAACAGCCAGCCGGGAAAGAACCTTTCTCCCCGGATTTTCTCCCCGGTATAGCAGGTTTCCTCTCCTACAGCATAGGATACCTTGGCACGCAACTCCGGGTCTTCTTTCTTCATGAGATCCAAGAGCGCTTGAATGGGCGCCAAAACACTTTCTTTCGTTTCACCCACCAGCAGACGACGATCGTAGGTGCACCGGCAGTATTCCGGCACGACCGATGCTCCGGGGTAAGGGGATGATTTGATGTCCGTGAGTTCGAGGATCCCTTTGCCCAGCACAGGGTGTTCGGGTGGGACCAGCGTTTTTATATTTTTGATGACGTCCGCCATTTTGTATACTGCATTGAGTCCTTTGTCCGGATTTGCGGAATGGGCGGGTTTTCCGAACGTCTCCACAACAATTTCGGCCCGGCCCCTTTGCCCGATCTTCAGGTTCAGATCCGAAGCTTCTCCGATCACTACATAGTCCGGTCGCACGGTCTTGCTGATTTCTCTGGAAGCGACTCCCTCGAAACATTCTTCGTGAACGACTCCTGCAATATAGAGTTCGCCGGCGAATTCCTTCTTTGTTTCTTTGGCGAATTCTGCGGCGGCGCACATCATGGCTGCCAGGGAACCTTTCATATCTGTAGAACCGCGCCCGTACAGCTTTCCGTCTATGATCTCTCCGCCCCAGGGATCCACCGTCCAGGCAGAAGGGTCGGATACCGGTACCGTATCCATGTGCGCATCGAACAGTAATTTCTTTCCGGGCAACGTTCCTTTTATGCAGGCAATGACATTTCCGTATGCATCGGTTCGGATGTCATCGAACGCATTTTCACGGAAAAATTCAACCAGCAGCCTTGCGACCGGCTCTTCTTCGCCGGACAGGGTGCCGGAACGGATCAGGCTTTGGCATAAAGCGATAAGTTTCTCTTGTTGATCTTCCATTTTTTCACCTCATTTGTTTTTGTCTGCACGATTGTACGCCGGCAATGATCTTTGTGCAATTGTACCATAGATATCCATTGAAACCAACGGTTTGTTGTTGTATACTACTTGAGTGTCTAAAATATGACAATAGATAAGGAGTGAACTATGAACGAGAGAGTAGATCATTGGCTGAAGGAACATGAAGAAGAGATGGTTCGGGATCTTCAAGGCTGTCTGGCGATTCGCAGTCTAAAAGCACCACAAGCTGCGGGGGCTCCGTTTGGCGCAAAAGTGAAGGAATGTTTGACGTATACGTTGAACCTTGCCGATGGGATGGGATTTGACACCAAAGACGAACAAGGGTATTACGGCTGCATTGACGATGGGGAAGGAACCGAAATGCTGGGCATCCTGGTACACCTTGACATCGTGCCCGAAGGCACGGGCTGGGATCACGATCCTTTCGGAAAGGAACTTGCGGACGGGAAATTGTACGGTCGCGGAACTCTGGACGACAAAGGACCGGCCATTGCTGCCATCTACGCATTGAAAGCAGTACGGGAATCCGGCATTCCCCTGAAACGAAAAGTGCGGATCATCCTGGGCTGCGACGAAGAAAGCGGGATGGAATGTATGAAACATTATAAAGAAAACGATGTGATTCCCGATCTGTCATTCTCTCCCGACGGTGAATTTCCGTTGACAAATTCCGAAAAAACCATCGTTCATGCGGTTTTCGAACGTAAATTTCACTCCTCTATCTCCGTGACGGCCGGAGAAGTGGCCAACGTCGTTCCCGGGGAAGCGACGGCCGTCGTTCCGCTCCCCATCGAAGAAGTGAAAGCAGTGGCGGAAACGTTCGGAAACAACAGCCCTTGCGGATTGGTTCTCAAAGCTGTGGACACGGGCACGCAGATCAAAACCATCGGATCCATTGCCCATGCGTCCATGCCGGAAGACGGACTGAATGCGCTGCAGGGCATGTTCCACTTCCTGTCGCTTCTACCACTGGAAAAAGATGACATGAATATCGTTCTGACCTTAAAAGAGAAGTTCAAAATGGAATACTACGGTCAAAGCGTAGGTCTCTACAAGGCGGATGATTCGGGAAGACTCACACTGAACATGGGTGTGATGCGCTGGAATGAGAAGGGCTTCAAACTGACGTTTGATCTCCGATGCCCCACATCGCTCTCTGCCGAAGGAATCAAAAAGGCGTTGTGTGACGCCATGGAGCCCACCGGGGCGAGCCTTGCGAGTTTTAATTTCAAACCGGGGTATTGTTTGCCGGATGACGCGGAGATCGTTTCGAAGCTGCTGCAGGTGTTCAAAGATCGTACGGGTGAGGATCTTCCGCCGAAAAAAATCGGTGGCGGGACCTATGCCAGGACGCTGCCCAATGCGGTGAGCTTTGGGCCGGAAGGATATTTCTGTGAATCATCCGCGCACATGGCGAATGAATATATCACCGTAGATCAACTGATGTTCAACGCACAAATTCTGGCGGATGCGATCCTGGCGCTGGCTTGTTGAACGGATCCGTTAGCGTGTATTTTGTAAGGCGATCATTAAGAGTGTGTTAAAATTTGATTGCATATCTCTTACGGGATATGGTATATTAGCGCTGCTGAGTTGTCGGAGGGACGTTTTACAAGAAAACGACTCCCGACAAGATCATACAATTTTGGAGGTAAGCAAGAATGAAAAAAACAGTAAGTTTGCTGCTTGCGCTGGTGCTCATTATGGGTTCCTTTGCGGCTTGCGGCGGCGGAGAAGAAGTCGTAGACGAGAATGCCTACAAGATCGGCATCATCACCGGTACGGTTTCCCAGGGAGAAGAAGAGTATCAGGCTGCGCAGAATGCCAAAGCGAAATATGGCGACATGATCGTTACGGCCACCTACCCGGATAATTTCTCGACGGAGACCGAAGCGACCATCGCTCAGGTCGTCGGACTTGCCAGCGATCCCGAAGTCAAGGCGATCGTATTCGTGCAAGCGGTCCCCGGCGCCGCAGCAGCCATCGACAAGGTCCGGGAAACCCGGCCCGATATGCTGTTCATCGCAGGCGTAGTGGCTGAAGATCCCGCAACGATCGCAAGCAAAGCGGATATCTGCATGCTGGTGGACGAGATTTCCATGGGCACCGCAGTGATCGAGCAGGCGGCCAAGCAAGGTGCCGAGACATTCGTTCACATTTCCTTTGCCCGCCATCTGTCCTATGCGACCATCGCAGCCCGCAGAGAACTCTTCATCGCTACTTGCGAAGAACTCGGCATTGAATACGTTGAAGCGACCGCACCGGATCCCACGGGCGATGCAGGCGTTTCCGGCGCCCAGCAGTGGATCATCGAAAACGTTCCGGCTCTTGCCGCTGAATACGGGCCCAACACGGCGTTCTTCAGCACAAACTGTGCCATGATGGAGCCGCTGATCCGGACCGTCGCTGAACAGAAAGCGATTTTCCCGCAGCAGTGCTGTCCTTCTCCGTATCACGGATATCCGGCAGCCTTCGGCATCGACGTTACCGGACACGAAGGCGATGTTGCCTGGATGCTGGAAGCGATCAAAGGCAAAGTCGCAGAGTATGACAACACCGGACGGATGTCCACATGGGCGGTTCCCGTCAATATGCTGATGATCGAAGCCGGTGTGGAATACGCCATCGCATTCTGCGAAGGGGAAACCAGTGCCGCGCTGGACGAAGCAGTGCTGTTCGAGAAAATCAAGGCCATCGGCGGCGAAACCGTTGCCATCAGCAATTTTGTTGACGAAGCAGCCGGCGAACTCGATAATTTCTACATGCTTCTCTGCCCGTTCTATGATTTTTAGAAGCAAGATCACAGGCAGCCTACAAACTGCCACCCTTAACTGAATTCGATGAAAGTGCCTACGGGTAACACTGTAGGCACTTTCTGACTGTCAACACTGTAACGTTATTCCACTTCGTCGGCGCATCCGGCGTCGATGCGGAAAGGAGGATTGGGAGACTTATGAATTCCCAATATGTACTGAAAATGGAGGGCATCACCAAGGAATACTTTGGGAACCGCGTGCTCAACGACGTGAACTTATCGGTTCGCCCCGGCGAGATCCACGCTCTGATGGGAGAAAACGGAGCAGGGAAATCCACGTTGATGAATGTGCTGTTTGGCATGCCGGTCATCCATAATACCGGCGGATTTTCCGGAACCATTGAAGTGGGAGGAGAGGCCGTTACGATCGACAATCCCCAAAAAGCAATGGAACTGGGCATCGGGATGGTCCACCAGGAATTCATGCTGATCCCGGGATTTACCGTCACTGAAAACATCAAAATCGGACGCGAAAAAACGACACCGGGTATCGCAAGCCGAATTTTCGGAAAAGCGCTGGAACGGCTCGATGTGGATTCCATGCGAAAAGATGCCCGAAAAGCTTTGGATACCATCGGACTTGACATAGAAGAATACGTTAAGGTAAAAGGGTTGCCGGTGGGGTACATGCAATTTATCGAAATCGCCAGAGAAATCGATAAAACGGGGATCAAGTTGATGATCTTCGATGAACCGACGGCAGTTCTCACGGAAAGCGAAGCGGAAAGACTTCTGGAAGCCATGCGTGTCATCGCATCCAAAGGCATCGCGATCGTCTTTATCACGCATAGACTGGACGAAGTCATTGCCGTGACGGACAGCATGACGATCCTGCGTGACGGTCAGTTCGTCAAGCGCATCGAGACGAAGGAGACAAGCGCCGTTGAGATCGCCGAACTGATGATCGGCCGAAAAGTCGAAAAATTGTTGGACGATACAACGGATGAACGCGTCCTTTCCGATGAAAACATTATCTTGAGCCTGAAAAATTACTTTGTCGACATGCCCGGCGAAAGAGTCAAAGGCATCGATTTGGATGTGCGCAGAGGCGAGATTTTGGGAATCGGAGGATTGGCAGGCCAAGGCAAACTGGGAATTCCCAACGGGATCATGGGATTGTTCGACGCAGAGGGAACCATCGTTTTGGACGGCGTTTCCATCGATCCGAAAAAACTGGGAGATGCTTTGAAAAAGGGAATGGGGTTCGTGTCCGAAGATCGACGGAGCGTCGGACTGCTGCTGGAAGAATCCATCGAACACAATATCGCTTTCACGGCAATGCAAATCAAAGGATCTTTTTTAAAAAATATCGGCGTCGGCAAACTCTACGATGCAAAGAAGGGGAGAACGCATGCCGAGGATATGATACGGCAGTTGGATATTCGCTGTACAAGCGCGTCTCAGCAGGTGGGAGCTCTTTCAGGCGGGAATCAGCAAAAGGTTTGCCTGGCCAGAGCATTGGCGTTACATCCCATCCTGCTGGTGGTTTCCGAGCCGACCAGAGGGATCGACATCGGTGCGAAAAAACTGGTGATAGAGCTGCTGGCCAATTTAAACAGACGAGAAGGAATGACGGTCATTGTGGTAAGTTCGGAATTGAACGAACTCAGAAGCATATGCGACAGGATCGCCATCATTTCGGAAGGGAAAATCGCAAGCGTCATGAAACCGAACGACTCCGATGCGGACTTCGGGCTGGCTATGGCAGGATATAAGGAAAGGAGGAAAGGTTCATGAGAGACAAATTGAGCGGCGCGTTTAAAACCATCGGACTGCCGCGAATCATTATTTTCTCCTTCTTTCTCTTGGTTGTATTTGGAGCATATCACTACGATCTGGGTCTTCCGGCGCTCTTTGGCAGTGTGCTTCGCCGATGGGGAATGTTCGGGATTCTGGTGTTGGCGATGGTGCCGGCCATCCAATGCGGCATCGGACCGAACTTCGGCGTCAGCCTGGGTATCGTTTGCGGGCTGCTGGGATCGCTTCTGGTGATCGAATTCAACGTAAGCTCTTTTTTGGGTCCATGGGGAGCCATCACCGTCGCTATCCTTCTGAGCACATTATTTGCCACACTGGTGGGTTCCGGTTACGGTCTGTTGCTGAATCGGGTCAAAGGATCGGAAATGACGGTATCCACCTACGTGGGGTTTTCGGCCATCGCATTCATGAACATCTGGTGGGTGACACTTCCGTTTACAAGCGGAGAAATCAACTGGCCGATCGCCGGCGAAGGCGCTCGTACCACAATCAATCTGGCTTCCAGTTTCGGTGAATTGCTGAACAAGGCGGGAGGATTCTACCTGTACGGCGAAGAAAGCACCGGACTCTATGTTCCGACCGGTCTTCTTCTGTTTTTCTTCCTGATGTGCTACATAGTGTATCTGTTCATGAAAAGTAAAACAGGGAAAGCCATGAGCGCAGCCGGTGCAAATCCGGTTTTCGCAAGAGCCAGCGGGATCAATGTGGACAAAATGCGAATATTGGGAACCGCCATATCTACTTCTCTCGGTGCGATCGGTATTATTACCTATGCCCAGGCCTTCGGATTTCTTCAGATGTACAATGCGCCTCTGATGATGGGATTTGCCTGCGTGGCCGCTGTTCTGATCGGCGGTGCCAGTACGATGCAAGCGCGAATCAGTCATGTTATCGTGGGCACCTTCCTCTTCCAGGGAATCCTGGTCATTGCTCTTCCCGTTGCGAATAAGCTGTTCGTCGGAACCGATCTGTCGGACATTATGAGAATCATCATATCCAACGGCATCATCATCTATGCGCTGACCAAAGCGAAAGGAGGAGCCTCGAATGAAGAATAAATATGCCGTTTATTTGAAAGACAGAAGCATCGCCGGAATCAAAACCCTGTATGCGAACAAAGTTGTTCTGATGTTTGTCGCACTCTGTACGTTCGGCTTTCTCACCACCGGGAAGCCTGCATCCTATACCGTCGTGGAAGTGTTCAGCCGCTTCGGCCGAAACACATTTCTTGTGTTGGCGCTCATTATTCCTGTGCTGGCCGGACTGGGACTGAATTTCGGCATCGTCGTAGGCGCCATGGCGGCGCAGGTGGCGATCTTCTGGACAGTCTACTGGGGGTTTGGCGGATTAAAGGGGTTGTTGATCTGCGTTCTCCTGGCAACGCCCATTGCGATCCTGTTTGGCTGGATGGTGGGTAAACTTTACAATAAAACAAAAGGCGCCGAGATGATCACCGGTCTCATCCTGGCATATTTTGCCGACGGTCTCTATCAGTTTTTCTTCCTGTTTCTGATCGGGGGTGTCATCCCGGTCGACAATCCTTCCATGATCATTGCCGGAGGGACCGGTGTCAAAAATACCATCGATCTGACAGGAAATCTGAAATATACCATCGACACCATCAGTATGCTTTCCGTGGTGCGTGCCCTTGCGGTGATCTATTGCGTTGTTTCCCTGACCCTATGGGTGATGAACAGAAAAAAGAACATCAGTTTGCAGACACCGCTGCACATGGACAGACTTCTGGGTTCTGCCATCGTATTCGGCCTTACGTTCGTGCCCTTTGTTCACGACTTTATGGCCACCGACCGGCTTCAGTTGTCCAAAGGTGTTCCTGTATTTGCCGGATTGATCGGACTTCTTGGCCTGTATCGAGCACTGGTCGTGAAAACAAAATCCGAAGATGATTCCTTCGGCATGCGGAATTTGACCATGGCGATCATCGCAGCCGCGGTTGCGGCAATATCCTTTGTTCCCGATATCCAAAAAGTATTGTGGGCCGTACACCTTCCCGTGATGACGTACGTGCTCATCGCAACGCTTTGCGTATTCAACAGCTGGCTTTTGAGCACAAAGATGGGCCAGGATATGAGGACTGCCGGGCAAAGCCGCACCGTGGCCAACGCCGCGGGCATCAATGTGAACCGCACCCGGATCATTGCCATGTGCATGTCCACGACGCTGGCTGCCTGGGGGCAGATCATCTACTTGCAGAACCTGGGTACATTTGCCACATACGGCGCACATACCATGTGCGGACAATATGCCATCGCCGCACTCCTCGTCGGCGGCGCCAGCGTGCAGCAGGCCAACAACAAACAGGCGATCCTGGGCGTTTTCCTGTTCCATACACTGTTCGTCGTCGCGCCGCTGTCGGCCAGCACGGTCTTCGGCAGTGCGCTCATCGGAGAATACTTCCGTGTGTTCATCTGCTACGGCGTCATTGCGCTTTCGCTGGCGATGCATGCATGGAAAACAAAGCCGCAGTTTGGAAAAGACTCGAATGCGAACACGATGCTGCCCCGGCCCCTGTCCCTTCCCGCAGAGAGTTCGGGTATCGCAGAATAATCGATTCCGAAGAGAACAGGCATAATCAAAAAAGACCTCCGGGATCCACATCAGATCGGAGGTCTTTTTCCATCGTTTTCATTACAGAAGAGATCACAGGAATTTTTGTATAAAACTGTACCCCAGTTTCAAACCGTAAAAGACGATGATCACGCCGCAGATGATGTTGATGATTCGCAGGACCTTCGGTGTGATCTTCGTGCTGAACAGGGTGATCATCGTGGTCAGGCCGGTGAACCAAAACGCCGAAGCAGCCATGAATCCCAGAATGAATTGTGCATCGACACCTTCCGGCAGTGTAGCGCGGGTCGCGCCGATAAAAAGCGAACCGTCGATGATAGCCTGGGGATTGAACCAAGTGACGACACAAGCGGATGTAATGACCTTGAGGAGCGGCATATCCACGCTTTCGGTTTCCTTCAATTCACCTTTGTCCCGCAGAAGACTGAGGCCGATCCAGATCACGACGATACTGCCGACCAGCAGAACGGCCATTTCGATCATCTCGGAGCTTTCAAGGATGGCTCCGATGCCGAAGTAGCATGCCAAAGCCAGCGTGATATCAAAAAAAATAATGATGAATGCCGTCAAATAGGCACGGCGCCGGCTTTGGGTGAGTGCTGTGTTGATCACAAACATGTTTTGCATGCCGATCGGTGCCACGTAGGCCAGTCCCATCGTGAGTCCCTGCAAAAAAAACATAAATACCTCCTCGCAAATCGCGCAGATCAGCAGTAAATTGTGAGAGCGTGGGGCAGGTTGCGGATATGAACCAGACGACCGCCTTCGGCTTTTTCTCCGTCCAAAGACCAATTGACGTCTTCCGGCATGTGGAAGGTGAGGTCGCTGGCTTTGAAAAATTGAAACATATCGTTTTGGAAATTGGCATTTGCGACACCGGTGAGGATACGATTCAGGTCCATGGGTGTTTTCGGTGTGCGGACCAAAATGACTTCGAAGAGGCCGTCACGCAGATCCACGTCGGAGTGGTCCAGTTTGACGATCCCGCCGACGGAGGTGCTGTTGGTGATCGAACAGAACACATATTCTCCGGAGTAGCATGTCGATTCGGTCTGGATCTTCACCCGATAGGGCTTGATGTGCGCAATATCCCGCACGCCTTCCAGCACGTAAGCCATTTGGCCAAGTGTGTTTTTGATTTCCTGGGGCGCACGATAGGATGCGGATGTAAAAGCGCCAAACGAAGCGATATAGCCGAAATATCGTTCTTCATTGAATTGACCCACATCGATGGTCCAGGCATTCCCGCGGACAACTGCGAGCGCTGCCTTGACCGGATAGGGCGACAGCCGCATCGTTCTGGCAAAATCATTGGTGCTGCCCGTGGGGATATAGCCGATGGGCAACGGCTGCCCGGACCGGAGCAATCCGGTGATCACTTCGTTCAGCGTTCCGTCGCCGCCACAGCAAACGACCATCTGATGGCCTTGTTCAGCAGCAGAGCGGGCCAGTTCGATCCCGTGTCCTCCGTGCAGAGTGATGGCTGTGGTCACAGTGTAGCCGGCTCTGCAAAAAACATTCATCATCCCGAATAATTCTGTTCGGGCCAATAATTTCCCGGCTACCGGATTGATGACAAACAACATTTTTTTCATGATCCACATCCCCTCCGGGCCATGAAAAACAGGCCTTCCGGAATTACCAGTATAATGTGCTTTTGTTGCAAAAGCAAGTCTATTGAAGTATAATACTTCATTGTACAAATGGTGAAGTAATCATACGGATCAGAGCAAGGGACAATCAAGCATGAACGAGGATATCATCAAAAGCTGCACGTTGAATTGCTCGCAAAAGGTATTTGGATCCTTTTGTGAAACCTACGGGATTTCTTTGGATATCGGCTTGCGAATGACGCAATCGCTGGGCGGGGGCCTGCGGGCGGGAGAAGCTTGCGGCGCATTGACGGGCGCACTCCTGGTGGTCGGACTCAAATATGGATCCGATGACTTGGCGGATGGATCACAGCGCAGGATATGCGACGAGCAGGCAGCCGATTTTTCGAAGCGTTTCAGAGCTTTGAACGGCAGCATAACCTGCAGAGACCTCCTTGGGATCGATACCTCTTTGGGTTCAAACCGTTCGATCGCAAAAGAAAAGGGATTGTTTCGCGATATTTGCCCGGGCATTATCATAAAAGCTGTAGAGCTCTTGGAGGAATTGGGGTATGGAGATGCAGAATAGAACAGCAAACAAACGCGAAGCGATGCGCTCATTTTGGAAAAACCACAGAATCATCAGCATCCTGGGCGTCTTGTTCATCGCGCTTGTAGCCTATCGCGCCGGACATTTTTTTCTGGTGCCCGACGTAAAAATAGCCGAGCCGGCAATCAACGTCAAAGTGACCGCCGCAAAATACGAACCGATCGATCTGATCTCTCCAATCACGGGGAGGCTCAAACCGACGGAAGAGGTTGCCCTTGTCCCGCTGGCGACAGGGAAGGTGACCGCCGTCCATGTGAGCGTCGGAGACCGGGTCACCGCCGGGCAGGTCCTGTTTGAAATCGATAAAGGACAGGTGTCTGCCACATACAATCAGGCGAAGGAGTCTTTCGACGCCGTAGCCTCTACGTTTGCCCGTATGGAGTTGCTCTATCGTGAAGGAGCGGTTTCACTCCAGGATTATGAATCAGCCAAATCCCAGTATGCTGCAGCCAGAGAATCTTTGAATATGGCCGCGGATATGTATGGCAACTTCACGATCACGTCACCCATCGACGGGTATGTGACAGCGTTGAACGTATCCGTCGGAAGTATTGCGGGCGGAACTGCTGCCGGATCGGTGGCCAATGTGGAAGAACTGATCATCGAAACGTCCGTGAGTGAGATCCTTGCACAGTCCGTGGAAGTGGGGGAGACCGTACAGGTTTATATCGACAGCCTGGGGAAAGAGTACACAGGCACTGTCACTGCTTTTTCTCCCGTCCCGTCCATGGGCATGCTCACGTACCCTCTGACGATCACGATGCTGCCAGACGAAGCCTTGTTTGCGGGCATGTTTGCGGAAGTGCGTCTTGTCTCCGAAAGAGTCCAGGAGGCTTTGTGCATCCCTTCCGAATCCGTAATCATACGAGACGGCCGGACGGTCGTTGCGGTACTTGACCGGGAAGATGTTCCGGAATTGAAGGAAGTGATACCCGGTATCGACAACGGAATCGTCGTTCAAATCATATCCGGACTGGAAGAAGGGGATCGGGTCATTTGGACCGGCCAACATTTTGTGGTATCCGGCATTGAAGTCAACGTTGTGGAGGAAACGCCATGAGATGGAGTTTCTCAAAGATTACCGTAGCCCGACCGGTCGCCACGATCATGATCACACTCGTGGTGGTCGTACTGGGCATTTCGGCGATCCTCAGCATCCCCAAAGATTTGATGCCCAACATTGAACTTCCCGTAGCCATGGTGATCACGAACTATCCGAATGCCTCACCCGAAGAGGTGGAGACCATGGTGACGCAGCCGGTGGAGCAAGCGCTGGCTTCCGTGGAGAACCTGGATGAAATGATGTCCTTCTCCATGGAAGGGACGTCTATCGTCGTGATCACGTTTCAAATGGATAACGACATGAATTTTGCCACCCTGAACATGCGGGAAAAAGTCGCTCCGATCGCAGAATATCTTCCCTCCGGCGTTACGGATCCCATGGTCATGAAACTGGACATGAACACCATGCCGGTGATGCAGGTATATGTCTCTGCAGATATTCCTCTGGATGAATTGACCACGCGTTTGGAAGACCAGATCGTTCCGTACTTCGAGCGCAGTTCAGGGGTTGCTTCCGTATCTGCGTTCGGCGGAGTTCAGGAGGAAATCGCCATCGAATTCAACCAGGAAACACTGTTGGGATACGGATTGAATCTGACTGCGGTAGCACAGATCCTGGCTGCGGAAAACATCAATCTGCCCAGCGGCGATGTTTCCAAGGGATCGACAGAGGTCATCGTCCGCACCCTGGGTGAATTCACGAGCGTGGAAGAACTGAAAGTGTTGCCTCTGACCGTTTCGGACCGGAGCATACTTCGTCTGGGAGATGTTGCCACCATCACGCGTTCCCTCAAGGAAATGGATTCGATCACGCGGATCGACGGAAACACGGCGATCGGGATCATGATTTCCAAGCAATCCGATGCCAATACGGTCCAGGTGTCCAAGGGATTGAACAAAGAACTGAAGGATCTGCGGGAAACATTTCCGGAGCTGAATTTTTCTGTTGGTTATGATCAAGCGGATTTCATCAACAGTTCCATTTCTTCCGTGGCGCAGGCGGCGATCACCGGAGGCATTTTGGCGATATTTGTCGTATTTCTCTTTTTGAGGAATGTCAAGAGCACGCTGGTCATTGCGCTTTCGATCCCTGTGTCCCTCCTGGCCACCTTCGCCGTAATGCATTTTCGAAACATTACGCTGAACCTGATCACGTTGAGCGCATTGACGCTGGCGGTAGGGATGCTCGTGGACAACTCCATTGTAGTGCTGGAAAACATCTTTCGTCTCAGGACGCAGGCTCATTCTGCGGCGGAAGCCGCCGAAAAGGGCTCTGCCGAGATCTTTGTGGCGATACTGGCTTCCACACTGACCACCGTAATGGTCTTTTTGCCCATCGCCCTGACGGAAGGCATGGCGTCCATGATGTTTTCGGAGTTCTGTTTCACCATGATCATTGCGCTGCTGGCTTCTTTGGTCGTTGCGCTGACCGTGGTGCCGATGCTATGCTCCAAACTTCTGCGAGGCAATATTTCCACGACATACGTTCGATTCGGACAGCGGCGGTACGTCTATCGTTTCGTGCCCCGATTTGCCCAATACATGGAACGGATTACGGAAGGCTATGAGAAGTTGATTCGAAAAGCATTGACAGTGCGAAAAAAAGTACTGGTGACTTCCGTATGGATTTTTATCGTCTCCAGTGTGCTCCTGGTCTTTGTCGGTTGGGAACTCTTGCCTCAGACCGATGAAGGAGTGGTGTCCGTCGATGTGGAGATACCCTACGGTACATCGCTGTCCGACAAAGATGTGATCATGACGCAAATCGAAGATCACGTGCTGACCCTGCCGGAACTCGAGCATGTGTCCATGAGCACTGCGGGCCTGAGCATGATGGCCATGACGCGAAACGCCACCATGACGATCAACCTGGTGGGACGAGGAGACCGGGACAGGAGCAGCAGAGAAGTCGCCGCGGATATCCGAGCCTACGTAGCGGATATTGCCGGTGCCAAAATCACTGTATCCGCAGATTCTTCCATTACATCGATGTTCGGAAGCAACGACATCAGCGTGATGCTTCTGGGCAAAGACTACCTTACCCTGGAGACCATCGGAAACCAGCTGTTGGCGCGGATCAACGAGTTGCCGGAAATCGACCATGCGGAACTGGACGTTAAAGAAGGGAATCCCGAAATCAAAGTCAAAATCAATCGAAATGCTGCGGCGCACTACGGGATCACCGCTTATCAGCTGGCCAACAGTCTGTCCTCAGCATTGTCCGGAACAAAGTCGACGGATATCGAAGTCGACAACAAGGATATCGAGGTCAATCTGTCTTTGAAAGACGATTACGCAACCTCTGTGGAGAACATGAAACAGATCGTGGTGACCGGCAGTTACGGACTGCCCGTATCCATCGGCCAGATCGCTTCGTTTGAATACGACAATGCTCCTTCTGTGATCAACAGATACAATCAACAAAATTATATCACCATCAATGCGGAAGTGGTCGGCAGCGATTTGGAAGGAGCATCCTCCGCGATCGAACGGGTCCTGTCGAGCTACGCTTTCCCCGACGGGTACTATCATGAAATGTCGGGCCTTGCGTCGGAAATGATGGGCGCATTCGGCAGTTTGGCCAAAGCGCTGATCGTTTCGATCGCTCTGGTCTTTTTGCTACTGGCGGCACAGTTCGAGTCTCCGCTCATGGCCATCATCGTGATGATGGCGGTTCCTTTCGCCATGAGTGGAGCATTCTTGGCCATGTTCGTGACAGGGGTGGCGCTTTCCATGACATCGTTCCTCGGTTTGATCATGCTGGTGGGGATCGTGGTGAACAATTCCATTCTGCTGGTGGAATTTATTCGTCACAACGAAAAGGCGCTGGGAAAGACCGAAGCGCTGGTCATGGCGGGCAAGTTGAGATTGCGGCCGATCCTGATGACCTCTGCAACGACCTGTTTCGGCATGATTCCCCTTTCGCTGGGGATCGGAGAGGGCGGCGAAATGCTGGCGCCCATGGGAATTTCCATCATCGGGGGGCTGACAGCATCCACCGCCATCACACTGGTGCTGGTCCCGTCCATCTACTCCCTCATCGACGAGAGAAAAACGCTTCGGGAAACAAGGCGGACAGAAAAACGGCGTAAGATCAAACTGCTTGAGCAGCAGTGGGCAGAAGCCGACCGTGGAGAACACGCAAGATAGCGGACTGAACAGGTGTTCAAATTTGCTCTGTCCGGCGTTTCTATAGTATAATCAAGACAGAAAAAGAAACGTTCACAGACAAAGAAAGAGGCATTGTATGTTGTTGAAATCACTGAGAGAAGAGCTGATCGAATGCGGGTTGTCCGCGATCCGGGAAGGATTGACCACAGGGACGGGAGGCAATTTCAGCGCCTGCGATCGGGACTCGGGCCTCATGGCGATCACGCCTTCTGCGATTCCGTATTCGCAAATAGAACCGAAAGATGTCGTTCTGCTCGATATTCAAACCGGTGCGATCAGAGACAGCGAGGCGATCCCTTCCAGCGAGTGTGATATGCACCGCATCTTCTACAAATACCGAACCGATCTGAATGCGATCATTCACACCCACACACCCTTTGCGGCTACGCTGTCCTGTTTCCGCAAGCCCCTGCCGGCCATTCACTATCTGGTGGCTTTTGGCGGCGTGGATGTACCTTGTGCGACGTATGCCACCTACGGAACAGTCGCTTTGGCGAAGAATGCCTATCAGGCCATGGAAGGCAAAAAAGCGGTTTTACTGGCCAATCACGGCCTTCTGGCGGGCGGCGCCGATCTCAATGATGCGTTTGCCGTGACCGAAGAGATCGAACTCTGCTGCCAGATCTACTGCAGAGCGATGTCCATGACGTCTTTGGGAGAACCGGTGTTGCTGCCTTTGGAAGAAATGGAGCATATGATCGATCGCTTCAAGAACTACGGTCGCCGCATCGAAGAACACGACGAAATATAGGAGGTCCCCATGAAAAAAGCATTTGTATCCGCAGAAATGGATTACGAGGTCGCGAAAGAGCTGGAACAATATCTGGATATCCAGTATGCCGAAGACCGGGCGATCTTGTCCGTGGAAGATATGAAACGTATGGTGGCTGACAAGGATGTTTTGATCACCAGTTATGATCCGGTCAACCGGGAAGTGATCGATGCTGCACCGAACCTTCAGATGATCGTATGCACCCGGGCAACCCCCGTCAACGTGGATACGCAATATGCCGCGGAAAAAGGAATCAAGGTCAGCTACGCTGTGGATCGCAACAGCGACAGCGCCGCAGAATTTACGCTGGCGCTGATGCTGAGCGTCTCCAGAAAGGTCTCCTTTGCATTCAGAGATCTTCACAATGGCATTTTTGTGGCAGAAGCGATGGCCAACAAGGAGAGCGAAAGCGTCAAACGGGATGTCACATGGTCTACCGGGACCGAGAGCCCTTATGTCACGTACAAAGGATTTCAGCTGAAAGGGCATACGGTAGGCATCGTGGGCTGCGGCGGCATCGGAAGAAGAGTAGGCGCACTGTGCCACGCCTTCGGCTGCACGGTATACGGTTGTGATCCCTTTTTGACCCAGGACATGCTGCCCGATTATATCCAATTGCTTCCGTTGGAGGAACTGGCGGAACGTTCCGACATCATTACGGTCCACCTCAAGGACAGTCCGGCAACGGAAAAAATCATGAATGCAAACATCTTTAGGAAGATGAAGAAAACCGCATTTCTGATCAACACCTCCAGAGGTGCAGTGATCGACGAGGAGGCGCTGATTCAGGCTCTTCGGGATGGCGAGATCGCCGGTGCAGGCATCGATGTGTTCAGCCGAGAACCGATCGCAAAAGATCATCCCTACTTCGAAATGGGCGATCGGGTCGTGGTCACACCGCATATTGCCGGTGCCACCTGGGATGCGATCACCAATCACACGCGGCAGTTCGTCACCGATGTGAAACATTTTTTGGCGGGGGAAGCCTTGGAATACGAATACAAAAAATAAAGGAGAGGATTTCAATTGAAAGAGGGCAGGATGAAAGCTGCCGTATGGCACGGACACAAAGATGTGCGGATCGAGAAGGTTCCTGTTCCGGCTCCGGGCCCGAACCAAATCCTGATCCGCGTTGATTACGCAGGGATCTGCGGGACGGACCGGCATGAGTACGCGGGGCCGAATTTCATTCCCACTCTTACCCCTCACCGCCTCACGGGGCGCACTGCCCCGTTGATCATGGGGCATGAGTTTTCGGGGCGTGTAGAAGCCGTGGGTTCAGACGTCAGAGGCTATGAAAAAGGGGAAGCGGTCACCGCCAACGGCAGTCTCACCTGCGGTGTCTGCGAAATGTGCCGCAACGGACGGTACAACATCTGCAGGAAACTGGGTTTTCTGGGAGTCGGAGACGACGGATGCTTTGCGGAATATGTCACCGTGGATGCGGACAAGGTCTTTCGGATCCCAAAGGGAGTCACCCAAAGGCAGGCTGCCGTAGCCGAACCTTTGGCCTGCGGGATCCATGCGGCGCACCTGGTGGGCGATCTTAACGGCAAATTAGTGGTGGTGATCGGTGCCGGCATCATCGGGATCGGCGCTTTTTACGGGGCAAAGTTAGCCGGCGCCAAAGAGGTTCTGGTGGTTGGGCGGAACGATCACAAACGGGAGATCATCGAAAGAATCGGCGGCCGGTACCTCAACACAACGGACAGGGATCTGAATCGTTATGTGGAAGAATGGAGTGACGGACAGCTGGCAGATGTGGTTTATGAATGCGCCGGAACCCAGGAGACGCTGGATCTGTGCATACCTGTTTGCAAGCCCGGCGGAACGATCATGGTGATGGGCGTATTCGAAACGCCGCCCAGGGTCGATCTGAACACCCTTCAGGAAGCGGAACGCAAGATCCTCACGTCCCAGGCCCATATCAACGAGATCGGTGAGGCTTTGGCGTGCATCGAACAGGGAAAGATCGACGCAGAAGAATTGATCACAAAAGAGATTCGGTTGGAGAACCTGGTGGAGGAGGGCTTCGAAGAGCTTCTCCGAAATTCCGGCAGGCATGTAAAAGTATTGATACATATCAGCGAATGATCCGGTGGGATCAGGGAGGAATACGATGGATCTGAAAAAAGCAAGCTTTATCACGCAGGCAGTCCATGCGGGACAGCACGGCGATCCGGTGACCGGCGCCTTGGTGTCCCCCCTGTTTATGACCAGCACTTATTCCTGGACTGAGGAAAAACTGGAACGTTATCTTGCCGGGGACAAGGAAGGCATCTTTACTTACGGAAGATCCAGGAACCCGACCCAAAACGACTTGCAGGACAAGCTGGCCCTACTGGAGGGCGGAGAGCAGGCGCTTATCACTGCCTCGGGCATGGCGGCCATCTCTCTGGCGATCCTGAGCTTTGTACACCCTGGCGATCACATCATCAGTTCCAAAACGGTATACGGCGGCACCTATGCGCTGTTCACTAAGATTTTCGAAGAATTGAAAATCGAAGTGACCTTTGTGGAAGATATGGATTCGAACACGCTGGAAAAAGCTCTCAGAAAAGAGACGAAAGCTGTATACACAGAGACGATCTGCAATCCTTCCATGACGCTGAACGACATCGAAACCATCGGCAAGTGGAGCAAAGAAAAAGGGCTGACTTTAATCGTGGACAATACGTTCTGTTCCCCGTATTTGTACAAGCCGCTGGAGCACGGTGCCGATGTGGTCGTGAACAGCACGACCAAATATATCAACGGACACGGAGATCTGATCGGCGGGAGCATTTGCGGCACGTTCAAATTTGTGGACAACATTCGCGGATCCATTTATCAGGAACTGGGACCCGTGCCCAGTCCCCT
>JAAYDG010000028.1 GCA_012729355.1 Clostridiales bacterium | reverse complement strand
TGGAAGGGACCGTGTCCGCGATCGCTCCATTCTTACATCCTCAAACACGCACAGCGAATGTTGAAATCATGATCCCGTCCGGGTACGAGTATCTGTTGCCCAACATGAGTGTAAGCGTGGCGCTCATTAAAGGCGAAAAAACTGATGTGATCGTTGTGCCGGCGGAAGCGCTGACAGACCGTCCCGAAGGGACGGTGGTGTATGTGTATCACGAGGGGCAAGCCCTGGACAGGGATGTCAAAGTCGGTTTGAACAACGGCGTAACGGCCGAAATCACCGAGGGTATCGAGGTCGGGGAACGAGTGATCCTTACCGCTCCGATGAATTTGGAAAACGGCGATAAAGTATTTGTCTACAAAGGAGTTGAAGCGGATTGAATTGGACGAAATTTTCCATAAAGAACAAATATACGATTTTTGCGCTGATCATCAGCGTCATCTTTCTCGGCATTTACGCCAAGAATACTTTAAACGTTCAGTTGATGCCGGATACGGCACCTCCGTCGGTCAGTGTCATGACAAACTACCCCGGCGCTTCGGCACAGGAGGTCGGAGAAAATGTTACCGAAATCCTGGAAGAGGAGATTTCTTTAGTTGACGGAGTAAAAAAAGTCAAATCCACTTCTCAAAGCGATTTATCCCTGATCAAAGTCGAGTTTTATTATGCAATCAACGTGGATGAAGCAGCGCTGGATATCGAAAATGCCATCGCCAAGGTGACAAGCAAGCTGCCCGCTGTGGTCCAAAAGCCTCAAGTTGTCAAATTCAGCACTTCCGACAAGCCGATCCTGACACTGGCGCTCGAGAGTGAAGAGATGACGCTGGAAGAAATCAGGACCCTGGCTGACAATGAGCTGAAAAACAGTTTCCAGCAGATAGAGTCTGTGGCTGCTGTCGATGTGTTTGGCGGCCACGAAAAACAAATCAATGTGTACCTCAACAGAAACGATATCGTAGCGTACAACATCACTTCCCAAATGGTCAGCAATGCACTGGCTCAATATCATATTGCCGCATCGGCAGGCAGGGTCACGGAAAGCAGCAGCGAAAGCTTGATACGGATCGATGAAAAGTTCACGACTTTGCAGGAACTGGATCATTTGATCCTATCCGAGTTGAACGGGCAGACTATTTTCCTGAAGGATATTGCAGAAATCGAGGAGGGTGAACGCGAACAGCGAAGCCTTTTCAAGGTCAACGGCACGGAAGCGATCTCCATGCAAATCATCAAAAAGAGCGATGCCAATACGGTGGAAACAGCCGAAGCGGTGCTGGAACAAATGCACTTGCTGGAGGGGGAATATCCCGACATAGATTTTACCGTGGCAAACGATGATGCTGTGTTTACCAATCAGGTCATGAACAATATGACGACCAGCATGATGGCGGCTGTTTTTATGACATTTTTGATCCTGTTGCTGTTCATCAACAGCATCAATGAATCCATTATCGTGGCATTATCGATGCCTCTGTCTTTTCTTTGCTCCCTTGGGCTGATGAAGGTGTTCGGCCTTCCTTTGGATATGATCACGCTATCTGCCCTCATTTTAAGCATGGGCTTTGTGGTGGATAATTCCATTGTGGTCGTGGAAAATATCATGAGACATCATAACGAGTTGCATAAAGACATGAAAAGCGCTGCGATAGAGGGCACCCGGGAAATCATGCTGTCTATCCTTGCCGGGACCGGAACCACGCTGATCGTCCTGATTCCGCTGTTGTTCATCGAAAGCTTTATCGGCAAGGTATTCGGCCCTCTGGCCAAAACGATGATTTTTACGCTGACGGCATCCTATGTCGTTGCCGTGACGGTCGTGCCTTTATTGCTGATCCTTTGGCAAAAGGGAACTATTTTGAAGAAAGCGGATCTCTGCTTGAACAAATATATTGCGCTCCCGTTTCATCGCGTCGTGAATGCCGTAAAAGAATTCTATCTTGCGCTCCTGAAAGTGTCTTTGACGCGCAAAAAAACAGTTTTGTCAGGCAGCCTTGTTCTGCTGTTGATCAGCGTGATCCTCTTTGTGAATATCGGGTTGGAAGTATTCCCCAGAATCGATTCCGGGACGTTTACGATTTCAGTGGAAGCCGATCCGTCGTTCACCCTGGAGCAGACGGATAGGATCATCCAAGATATCGAAGCGCTGCTGAAAAATGAACCGGAAGTTATCATGAGCAGCGTTCAGGCAGGCTATGAACCCGGAGGCCATTTCCTTGGCGAAACAGGGGCTTTAGGCGTTCATCAAGGCTATTTTACGGTCGGTTTGACGTCTCGTAAAGAAAGATCGGAAACGATCTGGCAAATCGAAGATCGATTGAGAAATGAAATCGACCAAATACCCGGCATCCGATCTTTGGTGATCAAAGAATCCGGCAGCACTGCAGTGGCCTCCACCGTAGCGCCGATCGATTTACGGATCAGCGGACCGAATCAAGAGGTGCTCGATTACATCGCCAGCGACTTGGAAGGAAGGGTGAAACTCGTACCGGGGACGGTCAATATCTATCGAAGCTGGCACAGCTCAAATCCGGAAATCAGATTACATCTGAACGACCGTCGGCTGGCTGAACTGGGGTTAACGCCCCAGGCCGTGGCCAATCAACTATTCATGGATCTGCAAGGCAAAGAAGTGGGAAAACTGGATCTGGGCGACAATGGGCAAGCCGCCATCGTTGTGCGCTACGAAGTAGAAGGAAGAAACAGTCTGAGCGATCTTATGGAAACAGCCGTCGTCTCGCCGAAAGGAATCAAGGTCCCGCTTCGGGAGATCGCGGAAATCAGCACGGAAAAAAATCCGAACCTGGTCACACGGGAAAACATGGAATATACCCTTGACATCTACGGATTCACGCAAGGCAGGGCCTTTAGCCATGTGATCCGTGAGATCCAAACCCTGGTTGACGAAACACCTCTGCCGGATGGATATGCGGTCACCATTGCCGGCGAGCAAACGGATCTGATGGATTCCGTGGGGAATTTGCGATTCTCGCTGGTTCTAGCCGTCATTTTTGTTTATCTTCTCCTTCTCAGCCAATTCAAATCCTTCGTTCATCCACTCACCATCATGGCAGCGATCCCCTTGATGTTGATCGGAGTAGCCCTGGCGTTGCTGTTGACCGGCAAGTATGTTTCCATGCCGGTGTTGTTGGCGTTTATCCTATTGGCCGGAACTGTTGTCAACAACGCTATTTTGCTGGTCGATTTTATTGTTACGCAAAGAAAATCGGGCAGGAGTGGCGACGAGGCGATCCTGGATGCAGTTCGCTTACGATTTCGGCCGATCATGATGACCGCATTGTCTGACATCGCCGGTATGATGCCGCTGGCTTTGGAATTTGCCTTAGGCTCTGAAAAATTATCGCCCTTATCCA
This sequence comes from Clostridiales bacterium, assembly GCA_012729355.1. Lineage (GTDB taxonomy): Bacteria > Bacillota > Clostridia > Peptostreptococcales > Anaerovoracaceae > UBA10908. The sequence continues at coordinate 2,397 of JAAYDG010000028.1, read as the reverse complement.
TAAGCATTATCGGAGGGATCAGCGCATCAACGTTTTTGACCTTGATCATCATACCGGTTTTGTTTTCCTCCATCGAGGAAGCAGGCGAAAAAATACGCAAGAAGATACGAACGGCCCGCAACGGATCCGAAGACTCCATTCCGGTGCCAATTTTACCGCCTCCTGTGATATAATCGATCTAATCAAAAGCAAAGGAGAATGACTCAAATGAAAAGCCTGTTCACCGAATACAAAATCAAAAACCTTACCCTGAAAAACCGCATCGTCATGCCGCCCATGTGCATGTACGTGGCGCCGGAAACGGGCATGGCGACGGACTGGCACATACTGCACTATGCCACCCGGGCGGTAGGCGGCGCGGGACTCATCGTGATCGAGGCCACCGCCGTGTCCCCGGAAGGCCGGCTTTCGTCCAACGATCTTGGGATCTGGGAGGATGCCCATATCCCTGGGCTGGCTGCCATCGTGAAAGCTGTTCACGACAACGGCGCCAAGATCGGCATTCAGCTGAACCACGGAGGCCGGAAATGCGAGGCAGAGGGAATGGACGTCGAGGCGCCTTCCGCTATTCCTTACGACGAAAATTTTCCGATGCCCAAAGCGATGACAAAAGAGGACATTGCAGAAACAGTGGGAGAATTCAAAAGGGCTGCCCTTCGGGCCGAAAGGGCGGGCTTTGACCTGATCCAGATCCACGCAGCCCACGGCTATCTGCTCAACGAATTCCTTTCTCCCTTGACCAACCGGCGGCAGGACGAATATGGCGGCAGTTGCGAGAACCGGGTCCGGTTTCTCGGAGAATTGCTGGATGCGGTCCGATCTGTATGGCCGGCGGAAAAACCCATCGAAGTCCGGATCACTGCAGAAGACTACGGAGAAGGCGGAAATCGGGCGGAGGATCTGGCGGTCATGCTGAATCTCGTCAAGGATAAAGGGATCGATTCAGTGAACGTGAGTACCGGCGGACTCATCAATGTGGTTCCGAAGGCTTTTCCCGGCTATCAGGTGCCTCACGCAGAGGTGATCCGGACAATGACGGGCCTTCCGGTGGTGGCCGGCGGACTGCTCACCGATCCCGTCGAGGCGAGCCGCATTGTGGAAGAGGGCAGGGCGGATCAAGTTTTTCTGGGACGTGAACTGCTGCGGAATCCCTACTGGCCGCTCCATGCAGCCCGGGCGCTGGGCGCGGATGTGGAATGGCCGGAGCCCTACAGAAGAGCAGACCGTAAGAAATAGCTGAAAGCAAAGGAGTAAAACAATGGCGATCATACGCGAAATGGATGCAATCAAGAGTAATGTAATGAACGACTCTACTGTAAGAGATGCTTCGATCAAGGTTCTGATCGGCCCCGAAGAGGGTTGGGACAGCCATGTGATGAGAGGTGTTGAAATCGGAGAAGGAGGCTATTCTCCTCTGCACAACCACCCCTGGCCCCATATCAACTATATCATCGAAGGCGAGGGAAGCCTGCTGATCAATGGGAAAGAAAATCCCATCAAAAAAGGGTCGGTGGCGTGTATCCCGCCGGGAGAAACCCATCAGTTTAAAAACACCGGAAAAGAAAAGCTGGTACTGATCTGTATCGTTCCGAAGGAAGGGCATAAATAAGTAGACAAACACAATATTATAGTGTATAAATAGGGGTTGCCTATAACAAAGACACACAAATTTGAAAGGAAATCAATGAAGAATCTATTTTTCAGCAACCCCACATTATCGACAGAAGTGCAAAAGGCCGTTACGGAGATGGGCTTTGAAGAAGCCACTCCCATCCAGGCTCGCGCCATACCTTATATTCTCGCCGGACGGGATATCATCGGCCAGGCCATGACCGGCACAGGCAAGACCTGCGCCTACGGCATTCCTGCCGTGGATATGATCGATGAAAGCCTGCCCGGTATCCAGGTGCTGATCCTTTGTCCTACCCGGGAGCTTGCCGTTCAGGTGGCCGAAGAACTTCAGGCCGTCAGCCGATTCAAGAAAAACGTCAGAATCCTGCCGATTTACGGCGGCCAGTCCATCGACCATCAGATCATGGCGTTGAAGCGGAAGCCTCAAATCATCGTAGGTACACCCGGCAGAGTCATGGACCATATGCGAAGGCATACGCTCAAGTTGGTGAATCTCAAAATGCTGATCCTGGACGAAGCCGACGAAATGTTGAACATGGGTTTCCGCGAGGATATCGACGTGATCCTGCCGGATCTTCCCGAAGAGCGGCAGACCTTGCTGTTTTCCGCGACGATGTCACCGGAGATCAAGGAGATCACGAAGCTGTATCTCCGGGAGCCGGAGTACATCCTGACGATCCACAAAGAACTGACGATCCCCAATATTGAACAGTATTACATCGAGGTGCGGGATTCTTCCAAACTGGAACTCCTGTGCCGCCTGAT
>JAAYDG010000181.1 GCA_012729355.1 Clostridiales bacterium | reverse complement strand
CGCCGTTGGCGTCAGCTTTGAGCACAGCCTTTTTGTGCTGGCTTCGGTGGTCAGCCGGGCCGGCGGCGGTGTCATCACCGATGCGGGTCTCAAATCCGTAAGCGTGGATCAGCGCTCGCCCCGATTTATGGGCTACGAAGAATACGATGTGGACATGAGCGAAGAGCACTGCGCCATCTACGGCAAGGACCTGCCGCAAAAAGTGGGGGACCGAATGTTTTTGATCCCCAGCCACTGCTGCACTACGGTGAACCTCCACGATCACATCTATTTTGTCCGCGACGGCCGGGTGGTGGACCGGGTGCCGGTCACCGGGCGGGGACACAGTCGGTGATCGCTGAAAGGGATTTGACAAAAGCATAAATTCCGTCTAAAATAAAATACAAAATTAGAATAGACGGAATAATTGCGTAATTTTCCCATTTCAGAAAGCGAGGGAGCTGCTTTGTATATCAAAAGAGCGATGGAGAATGTCATCCTGAAAACCTCAGAGACATTTCCGGTCTTGCTTTTAACCGGGCCGCGGCAGGTCGGAAAAACGACGTTGCTCCAACATCTGGCCGGACCGGAAAGAAGCTATGTCACGCTGGATGATCCGGATGTACGGTTTCTTGCCAAGAATGACCCGGCGCTGTTTATACAGCGGTTTGCTCCGCCGGTACTGATCGATGAAATTCAGTATGCGCCGGAGATCCTCCCTTATATCAAAATGAGCGTTGACCGTTCAAAGCAAAAGGGCGATTTCTGGCTCACAGGTTCGCAAATGTTTCACATGATGAAGAATGTGAGCGAATCGCTGGCCGGCCGCGCAGGCATCGTCAATCTGTTGGGCTTGTCCGGCAGCGAAATAGACCATATCCCCTCAGAGCCCTTTACAACTTCTCCGGACAGGCTCCTTGCCCGTCTGGAGAGGGCGCGAAGAATGTCCTTGGGAGAGATTTACGAGCGCATTTTTCGAGGGGGCATGCCGGCCATGCACGCAGATGCCGGGGTCGATCCGGAATCCTATTATTCGTCCTATGTAAGCTCTTATCTGCAAAGAGATATCAGGGACTTGACGCAGGTGGCGGACGAAATGTCGTTTTACAACTTCATGATCGCAGTGGCCGCCCGAACAGGCAAACCGGTCATCTATGATGAATTGGCCCGAGAGGCCGGAATCACGGGACCAACTGCGAAAAAGTGGCTCTCCATTCTCGTTTCCTCCCGCATTATCGCGTTGATCCAGCCCTATCACAACAATGTTTTAAAAAGAACCGTCAAAACCCCGCTTTTACACTTTTTAGACACCGGACTGTGCGCGTATTTGCTGAAATGGGGCAATGCGCAAATCCTCGAGCGTGGCGCCATGGCTGGGGCATTTTTTGAAAGCTGGGTATTTTCGGAGATCTATAAAAGTTATTTGAATGCGGGCAAGGAACCGCCGATTTTCTATTACAGGGACAAAGACCAAAAGGAGATCGATTTGCTGCTTTATTACGATGGCGTACTATATCCTGTGGAAATCAAGAAATCGGCGTCGCCGGGTCCGGGAGCCGTCCGGCATTTTAAAGTCCTCGATCCGGTGAGCGAGCCGGAAAGACACGGGGAGTTGTTGGAACACAAAAGGGAAATCGGAAACGGCGCAGTCATCTGCATGGCCGGAGATCTTTTACCTCTTGACCGTAAAAACTGGTATGTTCCGGCATGGCTGATCTGATCCTCGGGAACCGAACCGGGCAATGAAACGTCAAAGGATACAGAACAAAGTTATTCCAAGGAGGTTTCACATGAAAAATAAAGTACTCGCAGGACTCGTCTGCGCGGCCTTGCTGCTGGCGGCGTTCCCGCTGACAGCCGCTGCGCAATCCGATTTCAAAGACAGTTATACCGACGTCGCAGGCAAATGGTATGCCGCAGCCGTGTCGGAATACGGCTATTCCGAGGTGTTTTCCGACGGCAGAGGGTCTTTCCACGCCGACCGAGACGTTACGCGCATGGAGTTCGTACGGCTCCTGCACCGGGCGCTCAATATACAGATCAACTACTTTGCGGCACCTGATGTGGCAGATTCCTTTGAAGACATGCAAAACAGCGATGTGTGGGCCAATGAGCTGATCGACCTGGTCACTGCCGGAATCATCGAAAGCGGCGGCAATTTCCGGCCTAATGAACCGCTTCTTCGGGAAGAGATGATCCACTGGACGATCAATGCGCTCAACCACAAAACAGGCGGAAACTATCCCGTAATTCTGATGATGCCTGCGCCTTTTGACGACGATGCGGATATTGACGAAGCTTATCATGGCAATATCGTGACCGCAGTGCTGCTGAAGCTGATCAACGGCCGCGGCGACAATAGGCTGTTTCCCAAAGACGGCGCTACCCGGGCCGAAGCGGTGACGGTGGTCTACCGCCTCATGACCCTCCAGGCAGGCTACGGCGCCGAAGTGGGCGTTCACGCCTCCGCCCTGCGGTCGCAGGACGGATCCATCCGGATGTCCCTGTCGATCCGCAACCAGACCGATGAGTCGATCCTGATCAGCCACAACAGCGGACAGCAGTATGATTTTAAACTGTTCGATGCCAAAGGCAACAACGTATACACTTGGTCTGCAGATAAAATGTTCATTGCGGCTCTTACGGAGACCGGGATCGGAGCAGGTGAAGAGATCGTCTTTTCCGATACCATCGACGGCGGGATCAACGAATTGATTTCGACTGCAGTGTCCATGAAAGCGTACATCGTGGGGGCGTCGGAAGATTTTATGATCGAAGTTGAAGGATACGAAGCACAAGTTAGATAATAGGAGAGAATCATAATGAAACTGGCCTTATGTCAAATGCAAATGTCGGAATCGGCAGAAATGAACCTGGAAAAAAGCCTTGCATTCATTGAAGAAGCCGCACAAAACGGCGCGGATATGATCGTCTTTCCGGAGATCCAGCTATCGCCCTTTTTCCCGCAGTACCCCGGATTGGACGTCAGGGACAGGAGCGTCGCGTCGAACAGCGAGACTGTTGCGCGCTTCTGCGAAGCCTGTCGGAGGCACCACATGATCGCCGTGCCGAATCTGTATCTGAAGATCGAGGGAAAGTACTTCGACACCAGTCTTGTGATCTCGGAGGAAGGGCAGGTGATAGGCGATCAGAAAATGGTGCATATCGCTCAGGCCGACCGGTTCTTTGAGCAGGATTACTATGCGCCGGCCGAAGACGGCTTCAAGGTCTTTGACACGACATTTGGCAAGGTCGGGATCGTGGTGTGCTTCGACCGCCATTACCCCGAAAGCATCCGCACCGAAGCCCTTCGGGGCGCGGATCTGATCCTTGTGCCCACAGCCAATACGAAAGCGGAGCCCTCGGACATGTTCGAGTGGGAGATTCGCGTGCAAGCCTTCCAGAACTGCGTCGCCATCGCTATGTGCAATCGGGTCGGACTCGAAGGCGACATGGATTTCTCCGGAGAATCGCTCGTGGCCGACGCAACGGGAAACCTGCTGCTGAAAGCTTCGGATCAGGAAGGCCTGTTCTATGCCGACGTGAATATGGCCATGTCCGCCAAGATCCGGAACGCCAAGCCGTATACGAGTCTGCGAAGGCCGGAGTTGTACGAGTAGAGGTTAAGTAATGCTAAGAAGTTGTACCGCAATGCGAAAGTGTTGCGGTACTT
>JAAYDG010000180.1 GCA_012729355.1 Clostridiales bacterium | reverse complement strand
TCTGTTAATGATATTCGTTCAGCGCTTTTTCCGTTTGTTTTCGGCGTTCGATCAAAGCAGCTTCCAGCATCATGTCTTTCACTTTCATGAGACGCGTCTGGTTGCCTCGCTCGTTTTCGTCCAGCTTCATGCGGATGTAGCGGATGGTCTCGCTGAGCCGGGGAATCATGATATACTCCAGGGCATTGACCCGACGTCGAGTCTTTTCGATCTCCTGCGCCATCAGATCTGCCTGCTTTTCTTTTCCCGCCAGCTCCAGCATCCTGGGGAATACCCGGCTGAGGCTTTTGACTGCGCTGTCCAGCTCGCCGGACGTACCGGCAAACCCGTAGGGATAGATATTGGCGCTGTCGTCTTCTTCGGCTGTAAATTCAAAGACCGGTACGTTGACACTCATTACGTTCTTGTTCCCCACACCGATGGAGACACCCTGGGTGGGATACATCAAGGCTTCGGACATCAGCTGAGGGCTCATGACCGCACTGGCGATCGTGAAGCTCCCGTAGACCTCCATGAGCTCCTTTTCCACTTCCTCCCGAAGGACTTTGTTCTCCCGGGCCAGCTCCAGAAACTGCTTCATGAGCTCGTCCCGTTTGTCTTTCATGAGCTTGTGCCCCCGTTTGGCGACCACCAGCTTCTTCTTGAGAGAGGTGAGCACCATACGAGTGGGATTCACATTCATTCGTGCCATACACTACCCCCCTTTACCGGTCCTGCTCTTCGTCGGAGTCGTCTCCGGATTCCTCTTCGGAGGATTCATCCTCCGAGGGACCCGTGGGCAGATATCGATCCAGATACTCGTCCCGTATCCGCTTCAATTCATCTCTGGGCAGAAGGCCCAAAAGCTTCCAGCCCAGGTCCAGCGTCTCGTCGATATCCCGTTCCGATTCGAATCCCTGAGACACGTATTCTTTTTCAAATTCGTCCGCAAATTTTGCAAAGAGCAGATCCACGTCCGTCAGAGCCGCTTCGCCCAGGATCGCCATGAGTTCCTTGCTCTGCTTTCCGCTGGAATACGCTGCAAACAACTGGTTCATGGTATCGGCGTGATCCTCCCGGGTCTTGCCTCGCCCGATTCCCTTGTCCTTGAGCCGGGAAAGGGAGGGCAGTACGTCGATGGGAGGGACGATACCCTTTCGGTGCAGTTCCCGGGACAGGATGATCTGACCTTCGGTGATATATCCGGTCAAGTCGGGAATGGGATGGGTCTTGTCGTCTTCGGGCATGGTCAGGATCGGGATCATGGTGATGGATCCCTGATGCTTTTTCTTTCTGCCCGCTCTCTCGTAGAGCGTCGCCAGGTCCGTGTACATATAGCCCGGATATCCGCGGCGGCCGGGAACTTCCTTCCTGGCTGCAGATACTTCCCGCAGAGCTTCCGCATAGTTTGTGATATCTGTCAGGATGACCAGCACGTGCATTCCCTTCTCAAAAGCCAGATATTCGGCTGCCGTCAGGGCGATACGAGGCGTAGCGATCCGCTCGATGGCCGGATCGTTGGCCAGATTGGTGAACAGGACCGTTCGATCGATGGCGCCGGTCCGTCTGAAATCGCTGATAAAGAAATCCGCCTCCTCGAAGGTGATCCCGATAGCGGCAAACACCACGGCGAACTTGCTGTCGCCGCCCAGCACCTTGGACTGACGGGCGATCTGTGCCGCCAGATTGGCATGAGGCAGACCGGAACCCGAGAAAATAGGCAACTTCTGTCCCCGAACCAAGGTGTTGAGCCCGTCAATGGCAGATACACCGGTCTGAATGAATTCCGCAGGATAGTCTCTGGCGGCCGGATTCATGGGAAGTCCGTTGATGTCCAGATATTTTTCCGGGATGATGTCCGGCCCGTCGTCGTTGGCCCGGCCCAGTCCGTCAAAGACCCGGCCCAGCATGTCTTCGGAGACACCGAGCTCGATTCCTTTTCCCAGAAACCGAACCTTGCTCTCGGCCAGGTTGATTCCGGCAGCGCTTTCGAACAGCTGCACCAGCGCATTGGCTCCGTTCACTTCCAAAACTTTGCACTGTCTCACATCGCCGTTCTGAAGAACGATCTCTCCCAGTTCGTCGTAGGTGACCCCTTCCACGTCCTGTACGAGCATCAAAGGACCCGCAACTTCCGAAATACTCTTATATTCTTTAATCATTTGCGTTTCCCCCTTTGCTGACCAGTTCGCGAACGTCTTCCTCCAGCTCTTCCGCAATATTTCGGTAGTAGGTTTCCGCTTCGTCTTCTTTGACGTATTTGAACCGTCCGATGGATTCCCGGACCGGCAGGTGGATCAGTGCATTGTAACTGGCACCCTGATCGATGGCATCCCGGCTTAAATCATAGAATTCCATGATCAGCTTTAACAGCATATATTGTTTGCTCAGAGACGAATAGGTGTCGATCTCATGGAACGCATTCTGGTGGAGGTAGTCTTCTCGAATGGATTTGCAAGCTTCCAGCTTGAGTCGATCGGAGAAGGACAGCGCGTCCTGACCGACCAGCTGAACGATTTCCTGAAGCTCGGCTTCCTCCTGAAGCAGGCGCATCGTTTTTTGCCGCAGCATCGGAAAATCCTTGTTGACATTTTCCCCATACCAAGGCATCAACCGATCGATGTACAGCGAGTAGCTGGTGAGCCAGTTGATGGCCGGAAAGTGGCGGGCATAGGCCAGCGACGAATCCAGGTTCCAAAACACCTTGACGATCCGAAGCGTACCCTGAGATACCGGTTCCGAAATGTCGCCGCCCGGTGGTGAAACCGCACCGATGGCCGTCAAGGCGCCCTCGCGATCCTCTGTTCCCAGGGCGATCACACGGCCGGCTCTTTCATAGAACTGCGCCAGACGGGAGGCCAGATATGCGGGATATCCTTCTTCGCCGGGCATCTCTTCCAGCCGGCCGGACATTTCCCGAAGCGCCTCGGCCCAACGGGAGGTGGAGTCGGCCATCAAGGCAACGGAATATCCCATATCCCGGAAGTATTCCGCAATGGTGATTCCCGTATAGATGGAAGCTTCCCGGGCTGCCACCGGCATGTCCGAAGTGTTGGCGATGAGCACCGTCCGCTTCATGAGCGGTTCACCGGATTTGGGATCTCTGAGCTCGGGGAATTCCATGAGCACGTCGGTCATCTCGTTGCCCCGTTCGCCGCAACCGATGTAGACCACGATGTCCGCATCCGCCCACTTGGCCAGCTGATGCTGAACGACCGTCTTTCCGCTTCCGAAAGGCCCGGGTACTGCCGCTACGCCACCTTTGGCGATGGGGAAAAGCGTATCGATGACTCGCTGGCCCGTGATCATGGGCATCTCCGGTACCAGTTTGTCTTTATAAGGTCTTCCCCGGCGGACCGGCCACTTTTGCATCATGGTGATTTCCGAAGCGTTGCCGCTTTCGTCTTCCAGGACGCAGACCGTATCCTCCACGGTAAAACTTCCTTTTTTGATCTCGGCAACCGTTCCGTTCATACCGACAGGCACCATGATCCGATGGACCACGGTCACCGTCTCCTGGACCGTACCGATCACATCGCCGCCCTGAAGCACATCGCCTCTTTTGACCGTCGGTTCAAAATCCCACTTTTTATCTCTGGGAAGTGCTTCGACGCTGATCCCTCTGGTGATGTTCGGGCCTGCCATTTCCAGCATGGCGTTCAGCGGCCGCTGGATGCCGTCGTAAATATTTTCGATGAGTCCCGGCCCCAGTTCCACAGAAAGAGGCGCTCCGGTGGTAATGACTTCCGCACCGGGCCCCAGTCCGGCCGTTTCCTCGTATACCTGAATGGAGGCCCGATCTTCGTGCATTTCGATGATCTCACCGATCAGACCGTCTTTCCCCACGCGCACCACGTCGAACATATCGGCGTCCTGCATTCCGTCGGCGATGACCAAAGGCCCGGAGACCTTGACTACTTTCCCTTGTTTCACTGCTCTATTCACCTGCCTTTTCTATTCCTTGTTTCCGTAGATGATATCGACGCCAACGGCGCGTTCCACCGCTTTTTGGGACCGTCCCACACCGACTCCGTAACTGCCGTCCATTCCGGGGATGGGAATGATGGCCGGCAATTGTGAATCTCTGTGCGCTTCCAATTCCCGGGACATCTCTTTGCAATAGTTTTCCGTGATATACAAAATCGCGTATTCGCCTTTCTCGACCAACCTGTGCAATGTTTCTTTTGCTTTTTCCAGATCTTCGCAGGGAAAAACCGAGAGGCCCACGGCAAGAAACCCCGAAACGCTCTGTTTATCACCGATCACTCCGATCTTATACATAGGTCCTCCTTATCCTGGCGTTCATCTGGTCGGCGCTCAAATTCTGCTCCAGGCCGGCGATGATGATCCGAATCAAACGGATCTCCCCCTCCCTGGCAATCAGATAAGCCGCCGGGACTTCCAGTCCGTAAGGAACATACTTGGCTTTTGCGGCAAATTCCATAAGAGCATTGTCGCTCAGCCGCTCCAATTCCGTAAACCGGCCGGTTTCCGACAATCGTGCGCCTCCGCGGGTCATCACATCTTCGAAAGTATGATACGGAAGAAGTTTTTCCGCAAAGTGCAAGTAATCTTCGTCGAACCCGTTGACGAAGAGGCTTTCCGGAATGCAGCCGCCCGGCAAAAATACCCGGTTGAAGGCGACCCAGTCCCCCTTCATTTCCCGGATTCTGGCGAAGGTTTTGACGTTGATGGAATCGATCAGGAGCATCACATAGTCCGCTAAAAACCGGCAGCCTGATTTCTTTGCCGTTTCTTTCATTTCCAAGTAGCAGGCACGATCCAGGATAAAATCGATGTGCTGCGGATCCTTGGATTTCGCAAAACTCTCCAGCGCATATTCGATGGCGCTTTTCATCGTGAAAGAAAGCGTCACGAATTCACGCTCGTTCATGATCCGGATCCATTGTTCTCCGGGAATCTTTCCGATATCCACCATGGCGTCCGCCGGATCCGTTCCGGCCATTTCCGCCTTGATCAGCGCTTTGATGTTGTGATAATCGTACACAAGCAAAAGCGTATCCAGCGCCCGGGCATCGGGCAAGAGGGAAAGCACCTCTCTGTACGCACCGCTGAGGGCATTGTCGAGCAGCAGATCCAACTGACTCAGGTCTCCGCCTCGGCAAGTCTCTTCCACGGGATAGCCGTAATCCGCCAGAACCCGCACCGCTTCCTGGGCGGACTTGGCGGAAGTCATCCTGGAGACTCCTTTCGCATCCAAAAGAAATCGCTCCTTGCCGCGAATGCAAGAGGATACAAATATGTAATCTTCCTTCTTGTATTGCAAGATCTCGTCTCCTTTCCGAGGGACGTCTGCAGATTACTCAAACAGCGCGGATACCACTTCCGGCATCACGTCTTCCCGCATGGAAGACACCATCATTTCCAGCGTGGAATCCAGTTCGACCCTACCGATGCGCAGCACAAAGCCGCCCAGTGCACTCAGCGTATCCTCAGACAGCGTGAACATCCTGCCTTCCCGGTTGACCTGTGTCAGCAATTCTTCGCCGATCTCCTCCCGGTCTTTCCGATTCAACAGGATCTCGCCCTGCCGATAGGCCAATGCGTCCAGTTTGCCTGCCAGCAAGCGGATGTACCGGTCCGGAGGAAGCTTTCTCAATTCTGCGAGAGCGTCTTCGAAGCATGCGGAAATCACTTCCTGCTTCGTGGCAAGATGCATTTTGCGCGCCTCCAGATTGGCCATGGATTCTCGCCGCGATTTGAGCCTCATGGCATTTCCGATGGCTTTTTCTTTGGCTTCCCGGATCTGGATGTCGGCAATGCGTTGCGCTTCGTACACTTTCGCTCGGCTCTCCATTTTGGCCTTGTCGAAAATTCGTCGAGCATCCTGCTGTGCACTCTCCACTATTTTCTCTTTTATCTGCTCAATGCTCATTGCACGTTATCCTTTTCTACAGTTGGATCGAGTTCAGCATCAGGAAGGAGATCAGCAGAGCCAAGACGGCATACGTCTCCACCATGGCCGTATAGACCATGCCTTTGGCCACTTCCTCGGGACGCTTGGAAATCAGCATGATCGCCGCAGCCGCAGCCTTGCCTTGTGCGGAGCCGCTCACGATGCCCACGAGGCCCACAGGTACGGCGGAGGCCATGATGTACAGGCCCTGGACCATGGTCAGATCCAGCGCGCCGCTTCCGCCCAGAAGACCGATTTTGTTCATGATGACGAAAGCAATCAGCAACCCGTAAATCCCCTGTGTTCCGGGAAGAGCTTGCAAGAGCAGTGCCTGACCGAATTTTTTGGGATCTTCGGACACAACGCCCGACGCAGCCTGTCCGGCAATGCCGATTCCCATGGCGCTTCCGCAACAGGCCAGTCCCGCAATCGCAGCGCCTGCCATGGCAAAGAAGATCCCGTCAAAGGTAATACCATTCATTTATAGTTCCTCCTTCAAAATAGTAACGTACTTTGTATTTTCACAGAACGGCTGGAAACTGTCGCCGCCGCCCTGATAAAACCGTCCGAAAAATTCCACATACTGGAGCCTGCACGAGTGGACGAACGAGCCCAGTGCATTGATGGCAATATTATAGGGATGTCCGATGCCAAACGCCAACAACATGACCAAAACGCCCATAATACCGGTGCCGGCCAGAGTCCCCAGTGTATTGAACACCGATGAGATAACGCCGGTCGCCAACCCGAGCGCCAGGATCCTGGAGTAAGACAGGATATCGGAGAGATAGCCGGTGACGCCGTACAGGGAACCCAACCCGCCCACGATCTTTCCGAGGATGCCCTTCTTCTGTCGTCCGCCGGTGGCAACGATCCCCAGGGCGGAGGCCACAGCCAGCCATTTACACGCCACCGTCACGGCCGCCGGAATCCCTTCCACCATT
>JAAYDG010000179.1 GCA_012729355.1 Clostridiales bacterium | reverse complement strand
GATGGTGTATTCGGCGATTTTTTCACCGTTATATCGTATTTCAACCACTTTTTTACCGGTGGTGGTAAAGGGGCGGCCCTGGGTCAGCTGCACCGTTTTGGAGGTGTAGAAGCTGACGTTGCCGCTGATGTCTTTTTCCGTTCCTCCGCTTTGGAGCACGGCCAGAACGCCGGCGGTGTCAAATCCTTCTCCCAGCGCGTAGGTGGTTTTTTCGGGATAGGTCTTGACCTGTACCGTATTCTTTGCCCCTCCGGAAGCGGCTTCCACGAAAAAGGTTATTTTTCCGTTGTCGGGGGCGGAGCCCTGGGCGGACTTGCCGATCACGGTGGTGTTGCCTCCGCCGGTGCTTCCTTCGGCAACCACAAGCAGCTTCTGGTTGTCGTAATCTCTGATGGTGCAGAAGGAGGAATAGCGATTGATCCTCCAGGGATGAGGAGTTTTACTTGTGGTGGATTGCAGCTGATTGCCGACGAAGGATGAGGGCAGCATGATATAGGTCCCATCATAGCCGATGGAATACTGGGGACCCCGCTCCTCATCATTGCTGATCAACTTGATGTTGAAGGGCTTCGCCGGTCTCTCGTTTTTCAGCTCCAGCCAGTACCGGCCACCGGCTACAGGATAAACAAATTTCCCGGATATCTGCATATAGTAGTCACCGTCGGGGAGGACTCCTTCTCCGGTGATCTGTTCCAGGATGGTGGAAGCCTCCTCGTATTTTGTCCCGGTGTAGGGCGCCCCCGGCTGTATGATCGCCTGTTTCAATGCGGTATCCCAATAAACATTGAATTGGGAGGCTGTGCCGGAAAGCTTTTGGGCGAATTCCCGCAGCTGGATATAATTGGTGCTGCCGTTGATCAGGCGGGCATCGGAAAAGGAAAAGACCTCTCCGTTCATTTTGAATTTTGTATCGCTGCCGCGGACGTCTTTGGTGTTTTGCATTTTGCTTCCGGTCACGGTGCTTGTAAAGGTCTTGCCGGGTTCGATCACCGCGTACTGACCGTCCCAGCCCACGTTGAACTGCGCTGCGGTCCTGTTGAGCAGGGTGGCGATGGCCCGGAGCTGGAGGTAATTGGTTCCGTTGATCGCGTAGGCCTGCTTGACCACCTGGGGCGCGTCCATCACCGTATCCAGGCCTTTGCCTTTTACGACAAAATCGGTAGTGCTTGGCGCGGCGGTAACGTTTCCGCTGTAAGCCGGCTTATGGGGAGGTTTGGCCCCGCCGAACTGGACCAGTGTGTCCGCATCTACGACGAAGATCCTTAAATTAAAAAGCCTGTCGCCCCGCCAACTGCTAAAGAGATACTCATTATTGACTTTTGTGGTGATCGTGTCGCCTTGCGCAAAGGGTACATAGATGGCGTCATCGTAATGGCAGGCATAGTCCACCAAGGGGTACATGGGCCCTTCTGAAAAAGTAATGTTGTTGAAGGGCCATAAAAGGTAGTCATAGTGAGCGTCAGCTGCTTTTTTTGTGCATTTTATGGTTGCTCCCGCGGGCACCACAACGCAATAGGTCGTTACGTATCCCTCGGTCGCGCTTTTACTTGCGCTGTCTATGGCATATACGTTTGAGATCTCCACCACAAAGGTTTCACAGTCGACCGTTCTGGTGTTGCCTGCCGCCGCTGCCGTTGCCGGCAGGATTGCCAGCACCATGCACAGGGCAAGCAATATTCCTGATAGTCTTCTTTTCATTTGTATTGTTCCTCCTTATTCTGATGACCATGCTCCTCGTCTGCAGTTCGAAAACCCAACAGCAGGGAGGGGATGCGATTCATGGGCTTGCGCAGTACACGATTATACCCCTTCGCGGCTTCTCTGTAGAGCATCCGGCTTGTTTGGAGCATTCCTTCGGCAGCGCTTGCCTCCGGACCGCCTCTGGCTTCGAGGGCCAGTTTTTCGTGCAGATACAGTTGTTTTTCGAGATCGGTCAAATTGATTCGCTTCGCTGAAAACTCTTTATATGTCGTCGTAAACCAAATCGCTAAAAATCCCGTCAGACAGATGCCTGCTACCATACCAGTGATGAATGTGGGCACCGGCATCACACCTCCTTTTCTCCTTTTTTGACATCGTAACAGAAAAAAAATCCCATAGCCGCGGTCGGCATGAACGGTATCGAATTTCTGCCTGAACGGTTATCGGAAGGATTGAGTAAAACAGAGCAATATAGTAGAATGAGAATACGATTGGTTGGGAGAGGGGGCGGAACCGCTGAGAATCGGTATATGTGATGATGATCATCAGGATTTGTTGCAGATTGCTTCTCTGTTGGAGTCCTATCGACACGACAGCAAAGAGGAGTTTTCCTATGCGAGTTTTCAAAATGCCACGGATCTTTTAGCTTCCATGGACAGCAGGATGTATGATTTGCTCCTGCTGGATGTTTTGATGCCCGGCGTCAACGGGATGCAGGCAGCCCGGGAGATTCGGCAGCGCAACGATCAAACGGAAATCGTATTTCTGACTTCTTCGCCGGAATATGCAGTGGAGAGCTATAGCGTGCGCGCTCATTATTATCTTTTAAAGCCTGTCACCGAAGAAAAGCTGTTTCCCATTCTCGACAGGCTGATGAGCGACTTGAAAAAGCCCGAGGATGCTTTGCACATCAAAACCCAGGGCAGCGTGTTTAGCCTGTCGTATCGAAAAATCGAATATATAGAGGTGATCGCGAAAAAGCTCTATTTTTATCTGACGGACGGCAGCAGTCGGGAGATATCCGGAAGCCTGGCGGATTTTGAACCGCTTTTGTTGCGGAACCCCGGGTTTATAAAAGTGCATCGCTCCTATATCGTGAATCTGCAATGGGTACAGGAATTGCGCCACGGAGCGCTCATGACGGTTGCGGG
>JAAYDG010000178.1 GCA_012729355.1 Clostridiales bacterium | reverse complement strand
ATAACGGAAGATATGGTCGGACACCGGCTGGGCGAATTCGCCCCCACCAGAACCTACAGAGGTCACGCATCCGACAGATCCTCCAAAGTGAGAAAATAGGAAGGAGATCAGACAATGGAAGCAAGAGCAGTTGCAAAATACGTTAAGATGTCTCCGTCCAAAATCAAGCCCGTCACCGATCTGGTACGCGGCAAGGATCTCACGGAGGCCCTGACCATTTTGAAGTTTACTCCCGGCAAGGGCGCGGAATTGATTGAAAAAGTCGTGCAGTCTGCGGCAGCCAATGCGGAAAACAATCATGAAATGGATGTTTCCAAGCTGTATGTGGCAGAGATCTATGCAAATCAAGGCCCCACCATGAAGCGGTGGAGAGCCGGAGCCCAGGGACGCGCAGGCAGGATTCTCAAGAGAAGCAGCCACATCGGCGTCACCTTAAAAGAAAGATAATCAGCGAGGAGGTTTATGAATGGGTCAGAAAGTTAGTCCACATGGATTGAGAGTGGGCGTAATCAAAGACTGGGATTCCAAATGGTATGCAAACAAGAAGAGCTTCTCGGATTATCTTATAGAAGATAAGAAGGTCAGAGACTTCATCAAGAAGAAATTGTATATCGCCGGAGTATCCAAAATCGTCATCGAAAGAGCCGCAGAGAACCAGATGCGGATCAGCGTTCTTACGGCAAAACCCGGCATGGTCATCGGACGCGGCGGAGACGGCATCGATCAATTGAAGAGAGATCTGGAAAAAATGACGGGCAAGGCGGTGTCGGTAAACATCGTCGAAGTACGCCGGCCGGAGCTGGATGCTCAGCTCACAGCCGAAAGCGTTGCCCAGGCGCTGGAAAAGCGCGTCTCGTTCCGGCGTGCCATGAAGCAGGCCATCCAGAGAACCATGAAAGCCGGCGGCAAGGGGATCAAGATCGTAGTATCCGGCCGTGTCGGCGGAGCGGAAATCGCCAGAAGCGAAAAATACAGCGAGGGCAACGTTCCTCTTCACACGCTTCGTGCAGATATCTCCTACGGCTTTATCGAAGCCGACACCCAGTACGGAAAACTGGGCGTCAAGGTGTGGATCAACAACGGTGAGATTCTCGGAAAAGATCTGGTCCCGGCTGTTCCCGAAGAGAAGGAAAGCAAGAGAGGCGACCGGAACGACCGCAACAGGAGAAACGACCGCGGCAGAAGAGACGATCGTCCCAGAAGAGACCGCAACGATCGCGGCGGACGGGGAAGGACAGACGACAGGGAAGTCAAGCGTTATGAGAATCCCAGAAAGCGTCCGTCCAAAGCTGCCGCACCCAAGGAACAATCACCGGTAGAAGCAGTGGATACCAAAGCAGCCACAGATGCCGCAGCGGCAGATGCAAAGCAAACATCCACTCCCTCGGAAGAATAAGCACGAAGAAAGGAGGAGTCAGCGATGTTAATGCCAAAGCGCGTTAAACGCAGAAGAGTCCACAGAGGAAGAATGAAAGGTGTCGCCACGAAAGGCAACACGATCACCTACGGTTCGTACGGGATCGTTGCCCAAGAGTGTGGCTGGATCACCTCCAATCAGATAGAAGCCGCTCGTATTGCCATGACCCGTTCCATCAAGAGAGGCGGACAGGTCTTCATCAAGATCTTTCCCCACAAGCCGGTCACCAAGAAGCCTGCCGAAGTCCGCATGGGTTCCGGAAAAGGCGCACCCGAATACTGGGTCGCCGTGGTGAAGCCGGGTAGAGTGATGTTCGAGATCGGCGGTGTCAACGAAGATGCGGCCAGAGAGGCCATGCGCCTTGCGATGCACAAGCTCCCCGTCAAATGTAAGTTCGTCGCCAAGAGCGACACGGCAAAGGGTGGTGAAGCGTAATGAAGATCGAAAAAGTCAGGAACATGAGCCATACGGAGCTCGCTGCCGAAGAACTGAAACTGAAGAAAGAACTGTTCAATCTGAGATTTCAACACGTGACCGGTCAGCTGGAAAATCCGTTGAAAATGAAAGATCTCAAGAGAGATATCGCAAGAGTGAAGACCGTCATGAGAGAACAGGAACTCAAGAAGGCCGAAAAATAACCGAAAGGAGGATGCAACATGTCAGAAGACAGAAATAACAGGAAGACAAGAATTGGCATTGTCACCAGCGATAAAATGGACAAGACGATCACCGTCGGTGTGGAAGAGTCCCTTCGCCATTCTCTTTACGGTAAGTCGGTAAAGAGAACAAAGAAATTCAAGGCGCACGATGAAAACAACGAGTGCCAAATCGGAGATAAAGTAAAAATCATGGAGACCCGGCCCCTTTCCAAGGACAAGAGATGGAGATTGGTCGAGATACTCGAGAAGGTCAAATAGGAGGCACCAAAATGATACAGCCGGAAACCAGGTTGAAAGTTGCCGACAATTCCGGGGCAAAGGAATTGTTGTGCATCCGTGTGCTCGGCGGCACCCGCCGCAAGTACGCAAACGTTGGCGACATCATTGTGTGTGCCGTCAAGGAAGCGACTCCCGGCGGAGTCGTTAAAAAAGGCGAAGTCGTGAGAGCCGTCGTCGTGCGCACCGCCACAGGCGAACGCAGAGTGGACGGCAGCTACGTCAAGTTCGACCAGAATGCCGCCGTCATCATCAAAGAAGACAAGACACCCATCGGAACCCGTATTTTCGGACCTGTCGCCAGGGAACTCCGGGAAAAAGGGTTCATGAAGATCGTTTCTTTGGCACCGGAAGTACTGTAGGAGGTCGAAATATGAACATTAAAAAGAACGACACGGTACTCGTGATTACCGGGAAAGACAAAGGAAAAAAAGGCAAAGTCCTCCTGGCGATGCCCAAGAAGGAAATGGTCATCGTAGAGGGCGTCAACATCCAGACCAAACACGCCAAAGCCAAGCAGAAAATGCCGGCGGAGATCAGAAAACAGGAAGGTCCGATCCACGTTTCGAACGTCATGTACTTCGATTCAAAAGCGAAGGCGCCTACCCGTATCGGATACAAGGTAGTGAACGGACATAAAAAGAGAGTATCCAAGAAAACCGGTCAGGTGATTGACTAATTCGAAAGGAGGAAACCATCTTGGCAGCAAGACTGAAAGAGAAATACACCAACGAAGTATTTCCCGCATTAAAAGAAAAATTTCAATATGCAAATGTAATGGAGGTTCCCAAACTCGAAAAGATCACGCTGAACATGGGTCTCGGAGACACAAAGGACAATCCCAAACTGCTGGAGACAGCCGTGAAAGAATTGGCGATCATCGCGGGCCAGGCCCCGGTCGTCACCAAAGCCCGCAAATCCATTGCGAACTTCAAACTTCGCGAAGGCATGGCCGTCGGGGCAAAAGTAACGCTTCGCGGCGACCGCATGTACGAATTTGCAGATAAATTCTTTACGATCGCACTTCCCAGAGTGAGAGACTTTAAGGGCGTCAGCAAGAATTCCTTCGACGGAAGAGGAAACTTTTCCATGGGCGTCAAGGAACAGCTGATATTCCCCGAAATCGTCTACGATAACGTGGAAAAAATCAGAGGAATGGACATCGTATTCACCACCACGGCCAAAACCGACGAGGAAGCCAAAGCGCTTTTGGAACTCCTCGGCATGCCGTTTGAGAAGTAGGAGGGAATTATGGCTAAAACATCTCTCAAAGTCAAGCAACAGAGAAAACCGAAGCATTCCACCCAGGCTTACAATCGTTGCAAGCTGTGCGGGCGGCCCCATGCTTATTTAAGAAAATACGGTATTTGCCGTATCTGTTTCAGAGAGTTGGCATATAAGGGGGAGATCCCCGGCGTTAAAAAAGCCAGCTGGTAATTCAACGAAGGAAGGAGGTACTTATCTATGACAATGACAGATCCTGTAGCGGATATGCTGACAAGAATCAGAAATGCCAACACGGCCGGTCATGCAAGCGTTGAGATTCCCGCATCGAAGATGAAGAAGAACATCGCTGAGATCCTCGTGAAAGAGGGATACATCAAAGGGTACGAACTGGTCGAAGACGATAAGCAGGGTATCATCAAAGTTCAGATGAAGTACGGTGCTGATAAACAAAAGGTCATTAGCGGAATCAAGAAGATTTCCAAGCCCGGATTGAAGGTCTATGCCAAGAGCAGCGACGTTCCGAAGGTATTGGGCGGATTGGGTGTAGCCATCATCTCCACTTCCAACGGATTGATTACCGACAAGGAAGCCCGCTCTCTTGGAGTGGGCGGAGAAGTCATCTGCTACGTGTGGTAACGAGAAAGGAGCAATAGGATGTCCAGAATTGGAAAACTGCCTGTGACTGTTCCTTCCGGGGTCGAAATCACGGTGAGTGAGAAGAACCTGGTTACCGTAAAAGGACCCAAGGGAACATTGAGCGAGCAGATCAGCGATAAAATCAAAGTCGAAATGAAGGAAGGGACTGCGGTCCTCTCCGTGAAAGACGATTCGAAGTATACCGGCGCCCAGCACGGTCTGGCCAGAAGCCTGGTGCAGAACATGGTCGTTGGCGTCACGGATGGCTATCAGAAGAAGCTTCTCATCAAAGGCGTGGGATACAAGGCCGAAAAGAAGGGGAATGTTCTGGTCTTGCAGCTCGGCTACTCCCACCCTGTGGAGATGACGGATCCCGAAGGCATCACCACCGAGGTGAACACCCCTACGGAACTGGTGGTCCGGGGTGCCAGCAAAGCAGCGGTGGGCAATTATGCCGCCGTCATCCGGCAGTGGAGAAAGCCCGAGCCCTACGGCGGCAAAGGAATTTGCTACGAGAACGAGCGCATCCGCAGAAAAGAAGGAAAGACCGGCAAGTAGAGAAAGGAGTGAGCGAAATGGCTAAAAAAGATAGTAGAAACGACAACCGCCTCAAAAGACATGAGCGAGTCAGAAAAGACGTTTTCGGTACTCCTGAAAGACCCAGACTCTGCGTATTCAGAAGCTCGAAAAATATTTTCGCACAAGTCATCGACGACGTGAGCGGAAAAACGCTGGCAGCCGCATCCACCTTGGATAAAGACATCAAGGAACAAGCAGCCTATGGCGGCAACAAAGCGGCAGCGAAGCTGGTGGGCGAAAAAATCGGAGAAGTTGCCAAAAATGCAGGAATCAAAGCAGTCTGCTTTGACCGGGGCGGCTATCTGTACCACGGAAGAGTCAAAGAACTCGCCGACGGCGCCAGAGCGAGCGGTCTGGAATTCTAGAGGAGGAGGAAAAGAATGCAGAAAAGAATAGATCCATCCAACCTTGACTTAAAAGAATCCATCGTGAACATTCGAAGAGTTACGAAGGTCGTCAAGGGCGGTAAGAATTTCAGATTCAGCGTGACGGTGGTCGTCGGTGACGGCGAGGGTCACGTGGGTCTGGGACTGGGGAAATCCCAGGAAATTCCCGAAGCCGTCAGAAAAGCCGTGGAGGACGCCAAGAAGGATCTGATTTTCGTCCCCATGGTCGGAACGACGATCCCGCATCAGACTCTTGGTGTATTTGGTGCCGGCAGAGTACTGATCATGCCTGCAGCACCCGGTACCGGCGTTATCGCCGGCGGTTCCGCACGGACTGTGCTGGAATATGCGGGACTGAAAGACGTCAAAGCAAAATCCCTCGGATCCAGCAATCCGGGAAACGTAGCATATGCAACCATTGAAGGACTCAGAGCCCTGAAAACCGTCGATCAGGTTTCCAAGCTCAGAGGCAAGACGAAAGAAGAGATCTTAGGATAGGAGGGACGGTCATATGGCCATGCTGAAAGTAACATTGATCAAAAGCACCATCGGCGCAACTCCTTATCAAAAGAAGGTCGTCGAGGCGCTGGGTCTTCGCAAGATCCGGCAGACAGTGGAACTTCCCGACAGCCCGCAGACCCGCGGCGCCGTCACCAAAGTGAGTCATCTGCTGCAAGTCGAAGAATGCTAAGGGGGAGGTGACAGAAATGAAACTGCATAACTTAAAAGCACCCGAGGGAGCGACCCGGGCGCCCAAGAGAAAAGGACGGGGCACGGGGACCGGTAACGGAACGACGGCGGGCAGAGGTATGAACGGCCAGAATTCCAGAAGCGGCGGCGGCGTTCGTCTGGGCTTCGAAGGCGGACAAATGCCTTTGTACCGGAGGATTCCCAAGAGAGGGTTCACCAACATCTGGAAAAAAGAAATGATCGGCGTCAACGTATCGTCGCTCAACATATTCGAAGACGGCACGACCGTGACCGTGGACATGATGGAAGAAAAGGGGCTTGCCAACGGCATCACCCATGGCGTCAAGATCCTCGGAAACGGAACCCTGGAAAAGAAGATCACCGTTCAGGCCCAGAAGTTCAGCAAGGCTGCGATCGAAAAGATCGAAGCGGCGGGCGGAAAGGCTGAGGTGATCTAGAATGGGTATGCTTCAAACACTGATCTCAGCCTGGAAGATCCCGGAAATGAAGCGTAAACTGCTGTTTACGTTCATGATGCTGGTGGTGTTTCGACTGGGATCCAACATCCCGGTGCCGGGCATCGACCGCATGCAGCTGGCTGCCATGTTTGATGCCAACACATCCGGCTTGTTCGGATTGTTCGACCTGTTCTCCGGCGGCTCGTTCAGTAATTTTACCATCTTTGCACTGAGTATTACGCCCTACATCACCGCATCCATCATCCTGCAGCTGCTGACCATCGCAATCCCTCGCCTGGAGCAGCTGGCAAAGGAAGGGGAAGCCGGCAGAAGAAAGATCGCCCAGTACACCCGGTATCTGACTGTCGTGCTGGCATTGGTGCAGGCCATCGGTTATACGTTCGGCTTGTTTCGCAGTGTGCTGTCGGATGACAGCCTCTTTGCCAAGGGCGTGATCGTCCTGACACTGGTGGCAGGTACCGCGTTTCTGATGTGGCTCGGCGAGCGGATCAACGAAAAAGGAATCGGCAACGGCATTTCCCTGATTATTTTTGCCGGCATCATTTCAAGGATCCCCACCGCCATTACGTCAACGTTCAGAGGCATTTCGGCCGGAGACATCTCCGTGATATCCGTACTCCTGTTCTGTGTCTTCGCGGTGTTGGTGGTCGTTGGGATCATCATGGTCCAGGAAGGCAACCGGAAAATTCCGGTCCAGTACGCAAAGAGAGTGGTCGGCAGGAAGATGTACGGCGGCCAGAGCAGCCACATCCCCATGAAGGTCAATCAGTCGGGCGTCATTCCCGTGATTTTCGCGATCTCGTTGTTGCAACTGCCCATGACAGTAGCTTACATGTGGCCGGAATCCGGCTTCTCCGGATTTGTCACAAAATATCTGTCGCCGTCGGGGTACCCCGGCGTATGGGTGTACTTTGTGCTGAACATCGTACTGATCATGTTCTTCACCTTTTTCTACAGTTCGGTTTCGTTCAATCCGGGAGAAATCGCCGACAACATGAAATCCAACGGAGGATTCATCCCCGGGATCCGTCCCGGCCGATCCACTGTGGACTATATAACCAAAGTCATGAGCAGGCTCACGTTTGTCAGCGCTGTTTTCCTGGCGATCATCGCGTCCATTCCCACGCTGATCCAGCACTGGTCTGCGCTGCAGATCGGATTTGGCGGGACCTCGGTCATCATCGCCGTGGGTGTCGCATTGGATACGATGAAACAACTTGAAACCCAGATGATCATGCGCAACTACAGCGGATTCTTGAAATAGGAGAGCATGGCATGAGAATAATCGTATTGCTGGGTCCGCCGGGTGCCGGAAAAGGCACTCAGGCAGTCCGGATTTCTCACAAGTACGGCATTCCCCACATTTCCACCGGGGATATCTTCCGAAGCAATGTCAAAGAGGGCACGCCTCTGGGGCGGAAGGCCGAAGAGTACATGAATCAGGGGCATTTGGTGCCCGACGAGCTGGTCTGCGAACTTGTGGAAGACCGTGTGTCCAAAGACGATTGCCAAAACGGTTTTTTGCTGGACGGCTTTCCCCGGACGCTGTTCCAGGCCAGACATTTCGATGACTATCTGGAACGCAGCGGCCGGGAGTTGACGGTGGTGCTGGATATGCAGGTCGGACAGGAGGTACTGATCCCCCGGATGGCGGGACGCAGAGTCTGCAAAAATTGCGGAAAGACGTACCATGTCAAGACGATGCCGCCCAAACAAGAAGGTGTCTGCGATGTCTGCGGAGGAGAAATCTACCAGCGAATCGACGACACCGAGGCCACGGTTCGGAACCGATTCAAAGTGTACATGGAACAGACCCATCCTCTGACGGAATACTATCGGAACGCCGGCAAACTGGTTACGCTGGACGGCGCACTGGCGCCGGACGTCGTCTTCGGACAGATCACCGATCTTTTGGGAGACTGACCGATGATCGTGATCAAAACTGCCGAAGAACTGGAACTCATGGCCAAAGCGGCTTCGGTGACAGCCGACATGCTTCGGGACCTTTCCGAAATCATCAAGCCGGGGATCTCCACGAAGGACATCGACGCGTACGTGGAAGCATATACGCTGAAAAACCATATGATTCCCGCATTCAAGGGCTATGGCGGATTCCCCGCCTCGGCCTGCGTTTCGGTCAACGAAGAGATCGTTCACGGGATTCCTTCCGCAAAAAAGATCCTGCGGGAAGGCGACATCGTGAGCGTGGATCTGGGGACCGTTTACAAGGAGTACTACTCCGATGCGGCACGTACGTATCCGGTGGGCCGTATCGATGCCGAAGCACAGAGGCTGATCCGTGTTACGGAGGAGAGTTTCTTTTGCGGACTGGAATTCTGCAGAACAGGCTATCGGCTGGGAGATATCTCCCATGCGATCCAGAAGCATGCGGAAGAAGCCGGATTTTCGGTGATACGGGATTACGTGGGCCACGGGATCGGCCGTAATCTGCACGAAGATCCGCAGATCCCAAATTACGGAAGGCCGGACCGGGGGCCCAAACTGGAACCCGGAATGGTTTTGGCCATCGAACCCATGATCGCTGCAGGCGATTTCGAAGTGGATGTGCTGTTGGACAACTGGACCGCTGTGACGGCGGACGGCTCTCTGGCGGCCCACTACGAAAACACCGTTGTGATCACGCAGGATGAACCCTGTCTGCTCACCTGCCCGAAACGGGATCGCCCGCCGACAGGTATCGCCGACACGACCGGACAAAGGAGGAACGCTGTTCATGTCTAAAAAAGACAGCATAGAAGTATTCGGTACGGTGCAGGAAGCGCTGCCGAATGCCATGTTCAAGGTAAAATTGGAAAACGATTACGTCGTTCTGGCGCATATATCCGGCAAGATGAGGATGCACTTTATCCGTATTCTTCCCGGCGACAGGGTCAGGATCGAACTCTCGCCCTACGACCTGTCGAGGGGCAGAATCACGTGGAGAGACAAATAGTCCTACGATGGGAGGAGAAGAGAAATGAAAGTAAGAGCTTCAGTAAAGCCGATGTGTGAAAAGTGCAAGGTGATCAGAAGAAACGGCAAAGTCATGGTCATCTGTGAAAATCCGAAGCACAAGCAGACACAAGGATAGCAGTGATTGAATAGGCCATCGGGTGCGGCTGGTTCCTTCCGGCAACGGCAGGGGACAACCCGTCAGCCATTTCACCGAATTCCGGATGCGCATCATGCGTCCGGCAGATAAAACAGCAACAGCAACATAGGAGGTAGAATTATGGCTCGTATAGCCGGTGTCGATTTACCCAGAGAAAAACGAGTAGAGATCGGACTCACCTACATTTACGGGATCGGGAATACCACAGCTGCCGAGATTTTGAAAAAATCCGGCGTGAATCCCGACACACGGGTAAAAGATCTTTCCGAGGACGAAATCGGTGCGATCAGAAAGATCATCGATTCGGATTATGATGTGGAAGGCGATCTCAGAAGAGACGTTTCCATGAACATCAAGCGCCTGATGGAAATCGGATGCTACAGGGGTATCAGACACAGAAGAGGACTGCCCGTCCGCGGACAGAACACGAAAAACAACAGTCGAACCAGAAAAGGTCCCAAGAAGACCGTGGGCCGCAAAAAGAAAGCGACGAAATAAGGAGGTAAGCTTTAATGGCAACAGTAAAGAAAACTGTACGCAAGAAGAGAAGAGAACGCAAGAACATTGAAAGCGGTCAGGCTCACATCCAGGCTTCCTTCAACAACACGCTTGTGACTCTCACAGACCTGAGCGGGAATGCTCTGGCTTGGTCCAGCGCAGGATCCCTGGGGTTCAGAGGTTCCAGAAAATCCACGCCCTTCGCGGCCCAGATGGCTGCCGAAGAAGCGGCAAAAGGCGCCATGGAACACGGGCTCAAGACCGTGGAGGTCTACGTAAAGGGTCCCGGGTCCGGCAGAGAAGCCGCCATTCGGGCACTGCAGACCGCCGGCCTGAATATCACGTTGATCAAAGATATCACACCGATTCCTCACAACGGCTGCAGACCGCCGAAGAGAAGAAGAGTTTAGGGAGGGAGGTACGGAAATATGGCAAGATATACAGGACCTTCCTGCAGACTCTGCAGACGAGAAGGACAGAAACTCTTCCTGAAGGGCGAACGCTGCTACAGCGGAAAATGCGCCCTCGAAAAGAGAAACTACGCACCCGGCCAGCACGGCCAGGGGAGAAAGAAAGTCTCCAACTACGGACTTCAGCTCCGCGAAAAGCAAAAGGCCAAGCGGTTTTACGGTCTTCAGGAAGCCCAATTCAGAAACTACTTTGTCAAAGCCGCCAGCAAGCGGGGCATCACGGGCGAAACGCTGCTCGTCATGCTGGAGACCCGCCTGGACAATACGGTATTCCGCATGGGCTTTGCCTCTTCCAGAAAAGAAGCCCGGCAGCTGGTCTGTCACGGACACTTTACGGTGAACGGAAAGAAAGTGGATATTCCTTCCTACAACGTCAAAGCCGGCGATATCGTCAAGGTGAAAGAGAAGAGCGTATCTTCTCCCAAATTCAAAGAAATCAAGGAAATGACCATCAGCACACCCGCATGGTTGAGTATCGACACAGAAAAACTGGAAGGCAAGATCCTGTCCATGCCGGACAGGAGCATGATCGACACGCCGGTGGAGGAGCAACTGATCGTCGAGTTGTACTCGAAGTAATCAATCCCTGACCATGAGAATATATCTGATAAATCGATAGAAAAGGAGGGATTTTGAGTGATCGAAATTGAAAAGCCAACCATCGAATGTGTATATTCCGATGATGATCCCAGCTACGGAAAGTTTATCGTAGAACCCCTCGAAAGAGGATATGGCACCACTCTGGGCAACAGCCTGCGGAGAATTCTCCTCAACTCGCTGCCCGGAGCCGCCGTCACCTCCGTTAAAATTGATGGAATCCTCCACGAGTTTTCCACCATTCCAGGCGTCAAGGAAGACGTTACGGAGATCATATTGAATTTAAAACATCTGGCGATCGCACTCCACGGGGAAGATACGAAACGGGCGCTCATCAATGCCCAGGGGCCTATGGAAGTGACCGCTGCGGATATCGTGGCGGACAGTGAGCTGGAAATATTCAATCCGGATCTGCATATCGCAACGCTGGAGGACAACGCAAGCCTCGTGATGGAAATCAATATTTCCACCGGCAGAGGATACGTCCCGGCGGACCAGAACAAGAGCGAGAGCACACCCATTGCGGTGATTCCCATCGACAGCATCTACACACCGGTCAAAAAGGTCAACTTTACGGTGGAGAATACGCGTGTGGGCCAAGTGACCGACTACGATCGGCTGATCCTGGAGATCTGGACCGACAGCAGCATCTCTCCCGAGGAGAGTGTATCCATCGGCGCCAAGATCATGCAGGAGCATCTGAAACTGTTCATCGACCTTACGGAAAGCATGCACTCCATGGAAATTATGGTGGAAAAGGAAGAAGATCAGAAAGAAAAAGCGCTGGAGATGAGCATCGAGGAACTGGAACTGTCCGTTCGCTCCTTCAACTGCCTCAAGCGGGCGGCGATCAATACGGTCGAAGAACTGACCCGCAAGACAGAAGACGACATGATGAAGGTCCGGAATCTCGGCAAGAAGTCTTTGGACGAAGTAAAGAACAAACTGGAAGAATTGGGTCTCGGTTTAAAGCCGAGCGATGAATAGCGCAAGAAGGAGGATTCGAAATGCCCGGATACAGAAAGCTGGGGGTGAAGACAGCCCACAGAAAATCCATGCTGAGAAATCTCGTAACGGATCTTTTACGTGAAGGCCGCATCCAAACCACCGAATGCAGAGCCAAAGAAGCCAGAAGAGAAGCCGAAAAGATGATCACATTGGCAAAACGCGGCGACTTACACGCCAGACGCCAGGTGCTGGCCTACGTTACGGACGAAGATGTGGTGACAAAACTCTTCGACGAGATCGCACCCCGCTACGAAGAACGCAACGGCGGCTATACGAGAATTCTGAAGCTGGGTCCCCGCAGGGGCGATGCGGCAGAAGCTGTATTTTTAGAACTGGTGTAGTATCTGACAGACAGCGGTCGGGCAAGGCCCGGGCGTTGGACTGCGACAGCCAGCAGAGCGGTCGGGACGATCCCGACCGCTTTTTTCGTGTGTCTTCATAGATGCTTACCGCCTGCAGGACGTTTTCGCCGGACTCATTCGGTCTCCACGAACAGACTGAGTCCGACCAGCAGGCAACCTTGAATGTAGGGATACCCCATTTCATCCAAATAGGCCATCAGTTCTTCGCTCTCGGCGCCGGGCTGGATGACGATGCTCTTGAAGGGTTTCGTGCACGCTTTCATCAGCTTGAGCCCTTTGACCGGATGAATGCAAAGATCGATGATGTCCAGTTCCCCGGGAATCTCGTCGATGGTTTCGAGTTCTTTGCCCACACTGTGGACGTTGTACCCGTTGGCCAACATTTTGTGCTTGATTTTGTAGGCGTATTTTTCTTCGTTCAGCGTATCTCCCACGATGGCAAAGGAGCGCTGTTTCATGACTTCCTGAAGTTCCATGGCAGTTCCTTTCGACTTTTGCCTGGATTATATCACGGGTGCATTTCGTTTGCAAACAAAGGGATTCTGTCGTAAAATGAGAGTGCAATCCGTAACCGTAGAGAAAAGGAGAGTCTATATGCAATATGTGCGTTTGGGAAAAACCGGTTTGAATGTGTCTCCGGTCGCTTTCGGCGGCATCCCCATCCAGCGGGGCACAGCGGAAGATACGAAAGCCATTGTGGACAAGATGGAAGAGCTGGGGATGAACTACATCGACACCGCCCGAGGCTACACCGTGTCGGAAGAGTATCTGGGTGCAGCGCTGCAGGGCCGGCGAGAGCGATTCATCTTGGCGACCAAGAGCATGGTGCGGGACTGCAGCGGAATGAAAAAGGAAGTGGATGTCAGCCTGGAAAAGTTGCGGACCGACTACATCGATCTCTATCAGATACACAACATCAAGACTGCCGATTTCGAACAAGTCTTCGGAGAAGAAGGCGCCTATAAAGCCCTCTTGGAAGCGAGGCACGAAGGGAAGATCGGCCATATCGGCATTACGGCGCACAGCATCGACGATCTGAAAACCATTCTCAGCGAACACGCAGATCAAATCGAGACCATCATGTTTCCGTTCAATCTGGTGGAAATTCAGGGAGAAGCAGCGCTCAAAGAAGCCAAGGCCAAAGACATCGGCACCATTGCCATGAAACCTTTGGCCGGAGGAAATCTGGAAGACTGGCGCTTGGCACTGCGGTTTGTGGCGCTTTCGGGTACTTGCGACATTTCCATCCCCGGCATGGGCGACGTGGAGGAAGTGGAGAAAAACGCCTCTGTGTGCTGTGATCTGTCACCTCTCACCGAAGAGGAACGGACCGAGATCGAACGGCTTCGCAAAGAGCTTGGGAACCAGTTTTGCCGCCGTTGCGGGTATTGTGCCCCCTGCACCGTCGGTATCGACATTCCCACAAACTTCGTGTTTGCAAACTATCTGCGGAAGTATGGATTGGCCGACTGGGCCAAAGATCGCTACGCCTCTCTTAAAGTGAACGCCTCGGACTGCATCCAGTGCGGTGTCTGCGAAGAGCGCTGTCCCTACGACTTGCCGATCATGGATATGCTCAAAAAGGTTGAGGAAGATTTTGCCCGCTGACAGTGCGCCGAAGAACGTAAAAAAAGCCGAATCGTTGATTCGGCTTTTTCAATCGTCCATGATCTACTGTGCATACAGTTTTCGAATGATTCTTTCCGTCGTTCCCGTGAGCAGGGTTTTGGCGTTTTTCATGGCCAGTTCCAGAGGAACCGTTTCATCGGCGGTGGCCACAATAGCCCGGAACCGCTTGCCGAAAGCCTGACGGCCGGGATCGGTGACGCGGCCGCAGATGGCGATGACCGGAATGTTCTGTTTTTCGCACCGTTCCAAAACACCGAAGATCACTTTTCCCCGCATGGTCTGGTGGTCCAGCTTTCCTTCGCCGGTGATGACCACATCGATGCCGTTCAGCTTTTCATCGAAGGCGGCCAGGTCCAGGATCGCGTCGATTCCCCGCACCAGCCGCGCGCCGGTGAAACACATGAGGCCCATGCCCAGGCCGCCGGCGGCTCCTGCGCCGGGGAAATCTCTGGCGCTGATGCTCAGTTCTTTTTCCACGATATCCGCATAGTGTCTCAGATTGCGATCCAGCCGGAGAATCATGTCGGGGGAAGCCCCTTTTTGCGGGCCGTAGATGTGAGAAGCTCCTTCCGGTCCGCAGAGGGGATTGTTCACATCGCACATCACCAGGATCTCGCTCTCTCGAAGCCGGGGATCCAGTTGCGCACAGTCGATGCGGGCCAAATCGCCCAACGCGCCGCCTCCGGGCGGCAGTTCGCTGCCGTCTTCCGCAAAAAAGCGAGCGCCCAAAGCCTGTGCCATGCCGGCGCCTCCGTCGTTTGTGGCAGACCCGCCGATTCCGATACAGATCTTCCGGCAATTCATATCCAGCGCTTTTCGGATCAGCTGGCCGGTGCCGTACGTGGAAGCCGAAAGCACGTTTCTTTCCGCAGGATCGATGAGAAGGAGACCCGATGCCTGGGCCATTTCGATCACGGCTTCTCCGGTATCCAAGATGGCAAACGTAGCCTGCGTCGGACGTCCCAGCGGATCTTGAACCGTCTCTGTAACGGCTGTTCCGCCCATCCCGGCAAGGACCGTGGTGACGGTGCCCTCCCCGCCGTCGGCTGCGGGCATCATGCGGATGTCCGCATCGGGGAACACGCGGCGAATTCCCTCCCGTACGCATTCGGCGGCTTCCATGGATGTCAGACTTCCTTTGAACGAATCGGTTGCGATCAGGTATTTCATGAAGCATCCCCCTCTCTAGAGTGCACTACGATTTTACCTTGATGATACAGCGTTGTCAATGATCGGTTCTTTGTGATATACTACGCAAGGGTATTGTAAGAGAAGGGAGAAACGACCATGAAAACACGCTCATCGATTACACTGGCTGCGGGGATCGTCCTGCTGGCGGCGCTGGCCCTTTTTTCCGGCGGCTGCCGAAAGACGGAAAGCGCTCTGCTGTCCGAATTCAAAAGCATGACGGAAACGACGCCCACCGCTCGGGGACTTACGGAAGCGGTTTCTTTTATGGACAAATACATCGTCGAAGTGTCCGAAGAGGGCGCCAGCCGGCTCGTGCTGGCCTACGAGGACTATCTGCTGCGCTTTCTGGACGCCGGCGAAGCCCCGGATCCGGAAGCCCCGGTTTCCGACTGGTTTGTGATTCCGGCATCTTCCGAAGAAGCGCAGCCAAAGATCGATTATCAAGCCCTTTTGACGCGGTACGGAGAACGGTTGAGCCCCGAGCTTTGCGCGTTGTTTGAGATCAAATCGCTGGAAACTACCGAACCTGCCGTAGCGGACGCGGAGATCCTGCGAACGTATCCGGAGATTCTCGATCGTGCGCTGAAAACGGAAAACCTGCTGAAAGAACACAACAGCGAAGATGCCGTGCGCGCCGATTCCCTGGAATATTATAAAAAATACCTGTTCCTCCTGATGGCCGGCAGCGATCACACGCCGGTGTTCGATTACGACACGGGACTTTTTTCCGAGGAAGCCAAAGCGGCTTACGAAGACTTCATCGTCGCCAATCCGGATACCGTGCTGGCCGATGTTCTGACGGAATATTTCAGTTATCTCAACAACATCGGTTTTCAAATCGACTACGGGGATCCAACGGAAAACAAAGTGTTTTACGATACCTGCGATTATCTGATAAACGAGGCGCTGGAAAGCTTTTGATATGGATCAGCCAATCATAACAATCGAACAACTGGATTTTGCGTACGAACGCGAAGAAGGCGGAGAGCAGATCCCGGCACTGTGCGGTATCGAACTTTCCATCCGAGAGGGCAGTTTCGTTGCGATCATCGGGCAAAACGGCTCGGGAAAATCCACGCTGGCCAAATGCCTCAACGCGCTCCTTCTTCCGGGAGGGGGCGCTGTTTACGTCAAAGGCATGGATACGGCCGACGATGCGTCCGTCTGGGATATTCGAAAGACGGTAGGCATGGTGTTTCAAAATCCGGACAACCAGCTGGTGTCTTCCATCGTGGAGGACGACGTGGCTTTCGGCCCCGAAAATCTGGGTGTCGAGCCGGAAGAGATCCGTCGTCGGGTGGACGAAGCTTTGAACAGCGTCGATATGTACGATCACCGCAAAAAGGGACCCCATCTGCTGTCCGGCGGTCAGAAGCAGCGCATCGCCATTGCCGGCGTCCTGGCCATGGAATCGGAATGCATCGTACTGGACGAACCCACAGCGATGCTGGATCCTTCGGGACGCAAAGAAGTGATGGAGATCATCCATCGCCTGCACAACCGGGGAAAGACGATCATTCTGATCACACACTTCATGGAAGAAGCTGCTCAGGCAGACCGGGTCGTGATCATGGAAAAAGGCCGCGTGGTCTTTGACGGAACGCCCAAGGAAGTGTTTACGTCCGCATCGGAGCTGGAAACCCAGCATCTGGATATGCCCTTTGCCGTGCAGATGGCGGCCCGGCTTCGGAAACGGGGACTGGACATTCCCCATGACGTGATCACGGATCAGGGGTTGGTGGAACAGCTATGCGCATTGAAGTAAAGGACCTGACACACATCTACAGCGAAGGGATGCCCTTCGAGACCGTTGCGCTTCAGGACGTGAGTTTTACCGTGGAACCCGGTACTTTTGTCGGGTTGATCGGTCACACCGGTTCCGGGAAATCCACGCTCATTCAACATTTGAACGGTCTTTTAAAGCCCATGTCGGGCAAAGTCCTGGCCGACGGTGTGGATGTGACGGAGAAGAGCGACATTTCCAGAAGTCTGCGCCGGAAGATCGGCCTGGTTTTTCAGTATCCGGAATATCAGCTGTTCGAAGAGACGGTGCTCAAAGACGTGTGTTTCGGGCCGAAGAATCTGGGATTGTCTCAGGAGATATGCGAAGAAAGAGCGATGCACGCTTTGCGGCTGGTCGGGCTGGATGCGGAGGATGTCAGAGACCGGTCCCCTTTCGGCCTGTCCGGGGGAGAGAAGCGTCGGGTGGCCATCGCCGGCGTTCTGGCCATGGATCCGGAAGTGCTGATCCTGGACGAGCCCACAGCCGGCTTGGACCCCAAGGGGCACAACGACATTCTGAATATGATCCAGTCGATCCGGCAAGCCCGGGATCTGACCATCATTCTGGTGTCCCACAATATGGATGATGTGGCCCGGCTGGCCGACCGCGTACTGGTGATGGAAAACGGCACGCTGGTGATGGAAGGTCCGCCAAGAAGCATATTCATCCGGGAAGAGCAACTGCGGCAACTGGGGCTGTCCCTGCCTTCGGCTACGGTGCTCATGCAGTTGTTGGCCGGGAAGGGATATCCCGTCCGGACCGATGTCCTGACGGCTGCGGAGGCAGAGGAAGAGATCATACGGGTATTCGGGTAAGGTGTCATGGCGATCAAAGATATTACATTAGGACAATATTTCCCGGGAGAGTCCGCGGTGCACCGGCTGGATCCCCGGACGAAGATCGCGGGCACCTTCGTGTTTTTGATTTCTCTTTTTCTGGTCAATCATTTCGCGGGATTCGGGCTGGCCGGCTTGTTTGTGCTGGGTCTGATTCTGATTTCCGGCGTGCCTTTCCGGTTTTTGTTCCGGGGGCTCAAGCCGATCCTGTTTCTGATCGTGTTCACCATGCTCATCAATTTGTTCATGACGTCGGGAACGCCTCTGGTGTCCCTGGGTCCCCTGTCCGTCACCGAGGAAGGACTCTATCGCGCGTCCTTCATGGCGCTGCGCCTCGTACTGCTGATTTTCGGATCGTCGCTGCTCACGCTGGTCACCAAGCCCATCACCCTTACCGACGGCATGGAGCGGCTCATGTCTCCCT
>JAAYDG010000177.1 GCA_012729355.1 Clostridiales bacterium | reverse complement strand
TGCAGCTGCATGTCCAGCTGCTGCGTGGGATTTTCGCTGCAGGGCCTCCCCAGGGCTTCATGCCCCTGGGTTTCCACATAGCGAACCCCCAGTTGCGTATCCGTCCGGGTCCCTGCGATCACACCGAGTTTCATTCCGCATTCCTCCTTTTTTCTTTCATCCTAATTGTCGCGGATGGATCTGTCAATGAACAAAGGGACGCCCGAAGGCGCCCCTTTTGTTTGCCGGATTCGATTCCGGATCAGTTCTTTTTCTTGTCTGCTTCCAGGCCCGGATATTTGGGCGATGCTTTGTAGCTGGTGTGGAGCAGTTCGTGGGCGCGATGGCTGCCCGGTTCGCCCAGGTAGTCGCTGTAAATCTTCTTGATAAGGGGAACTTCGTGGCTCTTGCGCATTTTCATGAGCGCATCCTCTGAATACAGCGCGCCGGCCCGCAGTGTCTGGATATCCACAAAGTTGCGGACATTGCCGGGCTGGATCGGCTGACCGCCGCCGTTGATGCAGCCGCCGGGGCAGCCCATGATTTCCACAAAGTGGTATTCGGCTTCGCCGGCTTTGATCTTATCGAGCAATTTGGCCGCATTTTCCATGCCGCTGGCTACGGCGACCTTGACCAGTGTGCCCGCTACATCATAGCTGGCCTCCTTGATACCTTCCATTCCGCGCACATCCACGAAGTCCAGCTTAGCCAGTTCTTCGCCGGTAAGGATCTCCACCACAGTACGCAGGGCAGCTTCCATAACGCCGCCGGAAGCGCCGAATATAACCGCCGCACCGGAGAATTCTCCGAAGTCCGGATCAAAATCTTCTTCGGGCAGAGCAGACCAGTCCATCCCGGTCTTGCGGATCATTCTGGCCAGTTCCCGAGTCGTGATGGTTTCATCCATATCCCACAGACCGTTCACGGCAGACTGATCATCCCGTCTGATCTCAAACTTCTTGGCGGTACACGGCATGACCGTCACCACGAAGACATCTTCCGGGTTCAGTCCCAGCTTGTCTGCATAATAACTCTTCATCATAGCGCCGAACATCTGCTGCGGACTCTTGCAAGAGGAAAGGTTCGGAATAAATTCGGGATAATACTGTTCGCAAAACCGGATCCAACCGGGAGAACAGGATGTGATCAGAGGCAACGTTCCGCCATTCTGCAGGCGATGAATAAATTCCGTTCCTTCTTCCAGAATGGTCAGGTCTGCTGTGACATCCACATCGAAAACACCGTCGAAGCCCAGCCGGTGCAGCGCAGCGACCATTTTTCCCTGGGCATTGGTTCCGATGGGATCGCCGAATTCCTCGCCCAGCGTAGCGCGAACGGCCGGAGCGGTACCTACGACCACATGCTTCTTGGGGTCTGCCAGCGCTTCCCACACCTTGTAAGTGGAATCCACTTCCGTGAGGGCTCCGGTAGGACAAACGTTGATGCACTGCCCGCAGTTGATGCAGGCCACTTCGCCCAGATCCCGGTCAAAAGCCGAACCGATATGGGTGCTGAAGCCTCTGTCGTTGGGTCCGATCACCGCAGCGTGCTGCAAATTTTTGCAAACCGCTACGCAGCGGCGGCACAAAATACATTTCGAGTTGTCCCGGATCAGATGAGGTGTGGACTGCTCGATGTCGGGCTGCATTTCTTTGGGTGTGCCGAAACGCACCTCTTCCATGCCGTATTCTTCGGCCAAAGCTTGCAGTTCACAGCTCTGGTTCCGCACGCAGGTAAGGCATTCCATCCGGTGATTGGACAAAATGAGTTCCAGGGTGCGCTTGCGCGCGTCGTATGCTTTTTGCGAGTTGGTGTTGATCTCCATGCCTTCGGCCACGGGATAAACGCAAGCAGCCACAAGACCCTTGGCGCCCTTCACTTCCGTGAGGCACATTCTGCAGGCTCCGATTTCGTTGATGCCTTTCAAATAGCAAAGCGTCGGGATCCGGAATCCGGCCTGGCGTGCAGCTTCCAGCACGGTGGCATCGGACGGACATTCGATCTGCATGCCGTTAACTTTTACTTTAACAGTACTCATTGATTTTCTCCTTCCGCCTATTCTACGATGATTGCACCGAACTTGCAGGCTGCGATACACGAACCACACTTGATGCACAAAGACGGGTCGATGGAATGGACTTCCTTGACTTTCCCGCTGATGGCATCTACCGGACAGACTCTGGCACAGGCTGTGCAGCCGATGCATTTGTCAGACAGGATCTTATACTCAACCAGACCTTTGCACACGCCGGTCGGACACTTCTTGTCCACTACGTGGGCTTCGTATTCGTCGCGGAAGTAACGAAGGGTGGACAGGACCGGATTCGGCGCTGTCTGACCCAGACCGCAAAGAGAATTTTCCTTGACATGAAGCGCCAGTTCCTCCAGGATATCCAGATCTTCCAACGTGCCTTTGCCCTGTGTGATTTTATCCAGTATTTCGTACATTCTCTTGGTACCGATCCGACAGGGCGAGCATTTGCCGCAGGATTCATCCATGGTGAACTGCAGGAAGAACTTGGCGATATCCACGATGCAGTTGTCTTCGTCCATGACGATCAGTCCGCCGGAACCGATGATGGAACCGATGGCCGCCATGCTTTCGTAATCCAAAGGAGTGTCGATCAGGGATGCGGGGATGCAGCCGCCGGAAGGACCGCCGGTCTGAGCCGCCTTGAACTTTTTGCCCCCGGGGCAACCGCCGCCGATGTCTTCCACGACTTCCCGGAGCGTGGTGCCCATGGGAATCTCCACCAGGCCTGTGTTCTTGATTTTTCCGCCCAGAGCGAAGACCTTTGTGCCCTTGGATTTTTCGGTGCCCATGCAGTTGAACGCTGCGGGGCCGTTGTTGATGATCCAGGCGATGTTTGCATAAGTCTCTACATTGTTCAGAATGGTGGGTTTCTGGAACAGGCCCTTGACTGCGGGGAAAGGCGGGCGGGGACGAGGCTCGCCGCGATGTCCTTCGATGGATGTCATGAGGGCTGTCTCTTCGCCGCAGACAAATGCGCCGGCGCCCAGACGGATCTCCAGATCGAAATCGAATCCGGTCCCCAGGATATTCTTGCCGATCAGCCCGTATTCCTTGGCCTGTTCGATGGCGATCTTCAGCCGCTTGACAGCCAGCGGATACTCCGCCCGAATGTAGATATATCCCTGGTTGGCACCGATGGCATATCCTGCGATGGCCATGGCCTCCAAAATCGCATGGGGATCGCCTTCCAGCACGGAACGGTCCATAAATGCGCCGGGATCTCCTTCGTCGGCGTTGCAGCAGACGTATTTGACGGGGCCGGGAGACGCGGCGGCAAACTTCCATTTGATCCCGGTGGGGAATCCTGCGCCGCCTCTGCCGCGAAGACCCGATTCGGTGATGATCTCGATGACCTCCTGAGGTGTTTTTTCCGTCAGACAGGTGCCCAGCGCTTTATATGCATCGAAAGCAATGGCTTCATCGATCTCTTCGGGATTGATGACGCCGCAATTGCGAAGAGCGATACGATGTTGTTTAAGATAAAAATCGGTGTTGTTCAGCGACTGCTCCACACCGTGAGCATCGGCCTCTTTAAAGAGGAAATCCTGAACGATCCGCCCTTTGAGCAGATGTTCTTCCACGATGGTCTTGACATCTTCCACCTTGATCTGCGCATAATAGGTCCCTTCGGGATATACCACCACGATGGGTCCCAGCGCGCACAGTCCGAAGCACCCGGTTTGAACCACGCGGACCTCGCTGTCCAGCCCGCAGTTTTTAAGCTGTGTATTGAATTCAGCAATGATTTCCGGGCTTTTGGAGGCAGTGCAACCGGTTCCTCCGCAGACCAGAACATGCGATCTAACAAAATTCATCCTGTAACCTCCTTATTCCGAAGCGCCGATGGTCCAAGCCTGTACCACCCTGCCGTTGACCAGATGTTCACTTACCAGGGTCCGGGCCATTTCCGGATCCATTTTGACATAAGTGACCTTCTCTTTGTCTTTTTCGAACACTTCTACGATCGGCTCCAGGCGGCATACACCAATGCATCCGGTCTGTGTAACGATCACGTTTTTAAGCTGTCTGCGTCCAACCTCGTCAACAAGGGCTTCCAGGACAGGCCGCGCGCCGGCGGCGATTCCGCAGGTGGCCATACCCACGACAACGCGGATACTGTCGCCATCATCTTTACGGAGGCTGATCTTAGACTGCATTTCTTCTCTGATTTTCTGGAGATCTTCTATGGTCTTCATTTTTTCATCCATCCTCTCGATTACTACACTTCTTGTGCCATCACCCCGGCTTCTCCCTGGGCGATATATTCTCGGATCCAGGCCAGAACCTCGGGTTCCCGAAGGGATATACCCTCCATCAATCCCCGTATCTGACCGGTATCGAATTCAAAACTTCCGCTATCTGTCCTGCGAATGTAGATAAAGTCCACTTCCGGCGCGCCCTGTATCAATGTGGTGACCGTCCCGGCAATGTCGCCGATGGGCATCCGATCCACGTGGGACAGCCGAAAAGATGCATTCAGTTCCGTCCCTTCGCCCTTCCGGCTTTGGATACTGAACTGTCCGTCCGCCATTTCCGCCGCCATCTTGATCAGGGGGATCCCCATACCCACCGGACGGGTGGTCCGTGTGGTGACGAATGGATCGGTGACCCGTTTCAGAAAATCCGGGTCCATGCCGGCGCCGTCATCGACAATGCGAATGTGCAGGCTGTCCTTTTCTTCGGACTCGCAGATCTCTATCGTGATGTGACGGGCTCCTGCCGACAATGAATTCTGAGCCAAGTCCAACACGTTCAGCGAAAGTTCTTTCATTCCTTCGGACTACTTGTATTTGGCGATGATCGCATCGATCTTATCCGGTGTGAGCCGGCCGTAAACATCGCCGTTGATCATCATAACGGGAGCCAGACCGCAGGCTCCGACACAGCGGGTCGCATCGATGGAGAATTTACCGTCTTCCGTGATTTCTCCCTCTTTGCATCCGACCACTTCGCAGACCTTGTCCAATATGTTGCCGGCGCCCTTGACGTAGCAGGCCGTTCCCAGACAGACATTGATCTGGTTCTGCCCTTTTGGATTGTGGGTGAATTGGGCGTAGAATGAAGAAATTCCATAGATCTCCGTAAGAGGAACACCGAGTTCCTCGGCAATGATCACCTGTACTTCTTCGGGAAGATACCCGTAGATTTCCTGGGCTTCCTGCATGATCGGCATGGTCGCTCCCAGTTCTCCCTTGTATCTGGCGATCGCTTCTCTCAGCCGATCTTCCTGCTCTTTGGTCCCAGCAAACGGGATGAGCGTTTTCAGATTGGGCATGTGTCAGAACCTCCTTGTACTTCTATAGTAAATAACAAAAAAAACGAAACGTTATTAGTTCGTCACAATTTTAACATAGCGTACATCCAATGTAAACCGAACCTGTAGCGTAAATTGGAATATCGGCTTAATAATTACGGTTTTTTGTCTAAATATTCACAATCGTCCTAAACCATTTCCTTTTCGGATGGCATCGACCACCCCCCGAGAGGACCAGTCCTCGGTTTCCAGGGTGAACTCGGCATCAAAAATATCTCCCAGATAATGCGCGTCGGAATTTGTGACATAGGGTTTGCCTCGTAGCGCTGCATTCTCCGCGCGGATCGCCGGAAGATCGCCCCGCCGGGTAATCTCTGAAACAGTAAAGCCCATGTCCGTCGTCACAAAACCCAGATTGGCCAGCACCGAATTGGAATCCCTGTCGATGTGGGCCGGGATCGCCAGACCTTCGTAGGGTTTCATCAGGCTTGATATCTCATAGATGCTGATCTCCGTTCCTACGGTGAGGAGCCGGTCTTCCTGACCGATCACCCGGTCCTGATCGTCCAGGATCAATTGCGGACCGAAGAAATCCGGGCGATTTTTGATATCGGGCAGCTTCGTTCGAACATATGCATCAAAATCCTCTGCCGCTTCCAGTCCGGGAAACAGGCAGAGGATATGGACTTCTTCTCTGGTATTCAGTTCCATGGCAGGCACCGCCAAAAGGTCATAGCGGGCAGCCCAGGCCGAGAAGACCCGGCAGTGCCGGGTCGTGTTGTGATCAGAAATCGCCGCTACGTTCAACCCCGCAAGATGCGCCATGCCGGCAATGTTTCCCGGCGTCATCTCTCTGTCCCCGCAGGGAGACAGGCAGGAATGGATATGAAGATCGTAAAACAGTTTCATCGGCATTTCCCGCTTTCACCGGCCGCCGGCATCAGCCGATCAGTTCGTGGAGCCGCCAGGCAAGTTCGTAGGCACCCTCAGCTGCGGTATACAGTCCCAGCTGATGCTGCTTTGCTTTGGCCAGAAGGGACTCGTCGGGCTGAACACCTTCGGCCAGAATGATCATGGAAGTGTCTGCCAGCATGGCTACGGCGGCTACGTTGGGATTGGACATGATGGTGATCCATGCGCTGCCCTGGCCCGCCCGGCCGATGACCCAGCTGAGCAGATCCCCCACGTAACCTCCTTCCACTTCTCGCTTTCCGTCGGCGGGAACATGGCAAGTCAACGCCAATTGTTTCGCTACTTCGACTGCTGTCATGGTTCGCTCCTCTCCTGTTCTGCTTTTTCAGCTTCTTCATCTCTCCGCCGGAAGGGCAGAGGCAGGTATTCGTCCGCATCGCCCATACCCATCAAATACTGCATCCGTTCCCGCATGCGGAAGATGCAGTCGTCCTCCGAGGCAAGCCCTTGTACGATATCCTCGGCCAGGGCTCTGCAGGTGGGTGCGCCGCAGCTGCCGCAGTCGAGGCCCGGCAACGTTTCCACCAGTTGTTCGATCTGGGCGTACTTCTGCATCGCCACTTCGATATCGTCGTCCAGCACGTTCACCGGCGAGGCTTCCAGGGGTTTATCATCGAACATATAAGAAGGCGGTTCGGGATCCGTGGACACCTTGTTCATGCTGATGGGCATGTGCTGGATCAGTTGCTTGATCCGGGTCTGTGCCACGTAAGGATTCTCCACGGTGAGACAACCGCCCACGCATCCCTGATTGCAGGCATTCAGCTCCAGGAAGTCGACCTGAGGCAGCTGACCATCCTCCAGATCCTCCAGCACTTCGATGATATTGTCGATGCCGTCCACGGCCAGATGCTGTC
>JAAYDG010000176.1 GCA_012729355.1 Clostridiales bacterium | reverse complement strand
GTTGGATATGGACGTTTTGAGCCGGATGGCGAACTGAACCGGGCAGCCGCAGCCAAAGTGGCGGGATATCTGCTGGGATACTCGGAAGCAGAGGCCGAAGAAGCTGCAACCTGGGACCCCCTGTTCGCAGATGTGCAGGGAACCAGCCATCAATGGGCACTGGGCTGGATCAACCTGATGGCGAAAGACGGTATATTGTTAGGTGTTGGAGATCATGCCTATGCACCGGGGGCGCCGCTTCAAATGGCCCACTGGCTGACGATCCTGCTTCGGATCACCAAGTACGAAACACCGAAGATGGCCTGGCCCGATGATTACAACGACAAAGCAGAAGAATTGGAACTGACTGCCGGTCTGCCCTATGTGGCAACCAAAACGATGAATCGGGGCGAAATGGCAAAAATGTCCACAACGGCAATCTACGATGTGGCACGGCCCGACGGCAAGCTGATTATCGATATCGTGGACTTCAAACCCGCAGAGTCGGAACCACCTGCTTCGGAGGATCCTTCCGCTTATAACGATGGAAAGTTGAACCTGACGGCGGATCGCACCTATGTCAACAACGGGGGCGGGAGAACGATCCGGCTCACGGCAACCGCTACCTACGGACCCAACAACCTGCCTGCCGCCGGTGCACAAATACAATTCTTCGCTGATGTGGAAGGCAGTCCGAGGATCGGACAGCTTTCCGATCAGGAAGTGATTGCCAATGCGCAGGGAATCGCATCGACGACCTACACGACGCTGGCGCAGGACAACAATAAGCAAATCTCCTTCCTGGCCAACATGGCTACCGACGGGGATTGGATCGAAGAGCATCTCTCTGTACTGTCTTCCGACAGCGCTGCAACGATAAGCGGCCGAGTGGTCAACCCCTTCACCGGCACACCCCCGACAAATGCGGAAGGAGGGATTTCCGCGGGGTCCAATTATATAGCGGTCAATATTTCTTCGGACGGATCCTATGCCGCAGCAGTTCCCCAGGGCAACTATCACGTTCATTTCAACTTCAATGTTGCGGGCAGCGTTCCCCACAGCGGTGATTTTACGGGATCTCATTTCGACCTAAAGAGCAACGGCGATATGCGATTCAGCATCCAGAAGAATTTCATCGCCGGAAATACCTACACACTTTCATCTGAAATGGGCATCCTTACAGGCATTCCCGGCAGGATCGGCCCCAATGCAGACCTCTACCCCACCGTCATGGGAACAAACGACACGGTCATCGCCCGAACCAACAGCGAAGGCCGCTTTATGACCGCACTTCCACCGGGTCTCTATGTGTTATATAACGGGACAGGTGCAGCACTGAAATCCAACATTATTGTCGAAAAAGGGAAAGTGACTGAGTTGGGTGCGTTCTAGATATGCACCGAATAAAGACTCTTTCCTGAAAAATCCAAAGCCCGGGGACCGATTGGTCCCCGGGTTTTGTTTCTAAAAGATATGCTTGACAGCAATCCTCCGTGTCCGTACTATGTTAGTAATTTAGTAAACTAGTAATTTATTCATTAACAAAGACGCTCCTATTCCGGAAAATCAGGAGAAACGAAATGAAAATACCGACAACACTCAAACACAAGCCGGTGATCGTCGCCGATCACTACGAAAACATCGACGGCCGCTTCGCCTACAACACCGATGCAAAAGGGCTTTCTCTGGGATTGGCCCAGTGGAACGACAGGGGCAAAGTGGATATTTCCGCAAAGGTATGGCGCTACACGGGTGAAAAATGGTCGAGACAGTCCGAAGAATTGCCGCTCCACAGGATCCTGGACCTGGCGATCTTCATCTGCAGCGCCCAGAAACACTTCCGCGAAGCCTATCGCTTCCCGGATCTCTACGATCCCGAAAACCCCCTTCTCGAACGTGTGGGGCTCCAGGGAGACGCCATGACCGTGTCGGTCTGTACTGACAACGAAAAAATCGGCGAAGACATTCGGCTGGTTCGAGATGCACTGTCCAAGGACGATGAGCTGCTGAGTGAGCGATTTGCAGTACTGGCCAGATCGTTGAAGCAATTGGGATACTGAGGTTATTCGTAACGCAAGGCTTCGATGGGATCGAGCCTTGCTGCTTTTCTTGCAGGATACAGGCCGAAAAACATACCGACCACTGCAGAGAAGCCTACAGCGAGCAGGATCATCATGGGGTCGATGATCAGCGCCACGCCGGCGATGCCCATGCCGATGGCGGCGATCCCGATGCCAAGCAGCGTGCCGATCATGCCGCCGATGGCGGCCAGGATCATGGATTCGATCAGGAATTGGGTCAGGATATCCTTTGTCCGGGCGCCCA
Source organism: Clostridiales bacterium (assembly GCA_012729355.1). Lineage (GTDB taxonomy): Bacteria > Bacillota > Clostridia > Peptostreptococcales > Anaerovoracaceae > UBA10908. The sequence goes on along the minus strand of JAAYDG010000176.1, from coordinate 2,986 downwards.
GGGATTTTCGGATCCCGATCTCCCGGGTCCGCTCCGTTACGGAAACCAGCATGATGTTCATGATGCCGATCCCGCCTACGACCAGAGAGATCGCAGCGATGGCGCCAATGGCGATGGACAGCGTGCCCAGAACCGAGTTGATCATATCCATCTGCACTTCTGCCGATTCAAACCGGTAGAATTCGGGGACCTTATCCTTGATCCTCGCCAGATATCGCACGATTTCACCGCCCAGTTGCGTTTGATCCTTGTCTCCGTTGATATAGAGCTCCAGATAAGACGTGGAGTCGTCAACGGTTTGGAGAAGCGAGTACGGGATATAGGTCGTGTAGGATTCGCCGGTGTTCAGCTGATCAAAGAGACTGGCTTCCTTCCGAAAAACGCCTACAACCGTCAGGTCCCGGCTTTCGCCGTTGAGGGTCACTGTGAACGTTTCGCCTACGCTGTCCGATTTGTTGAAGAAATACCCGGAGGCCGCTTCGTCGATGACGATCCGGTCTCTCTTTCCGTCCAGATCGCTCTGGTTGATCATCCGTCCGTGGATCATCTCCATGTGGTAAAACTTATTATAATCGGCGGCGACCCCGGTCATGCCCAGTTTGCCCCGGACCCGGCCCACTTTTGTTTCACTGGAAGCGGATATAGACGGAGCCACATAGAGGATGTCATCGGGAAACCGCGCTTGCAGTGCCTCGATGTCTTCGGGCAGGATCAGATCCGCATATTGGATCGGCTGGTCACGCACCGCTTCCCAGTTCAGGTATACATACATGTTGTTCATGCCGAAGCTTTGAAATTCCTTGCTCACCACCGCCTCGGCGCTGGCGCCGATGGAGGTGATGGCGATGACGGAGCTGATGCCGATAATAATGCCCAGCATGGTCAGGAACGAGCGCATCTTGTTCATTTTAATGGAGGAAAGCGCCAGCTTGATGTTTTCCGTCAAAAGCATCAGGACACCCCCTTCAGGTTCTCGTCCTTGATGACGGAACCGTCTTTAAAAGTGATGATGCGGTCGGTGAACTCCGCCACATCCCGCTCATGGGTGACGATGATCACCGTGTTTCCCTCTTTTCTGTTGAGCCGGGCAAAGATCTCCATGATTTCTTCCGACGAATGGGAGTCCAAATTGCCCGTAGGTTCATCGGCCAGAATGATTTGAGGGCAATTGGCCAATGCTCTGGCGATGGCGACCCTCTGCTTTTGTCCGCCGGACAATTCGTTGGGCATGTGGTGGGCCCGATCGGTCAGGCCTACTTGTTCCAGAAGTGATAGCGCCATTCCGGTCCGTTCCGATGCTTTCACTTTGCCGTAGATCATGGGCAACTCCACGTTTTGCAGCGCGCTGGTCCTTGGAATCAGGTTAAAGGACTGGAAAACAAATCCGATTTTTCGGTTTCGGATCTCGGAGAGCTCGTCGTCGGTCTTCTCGCCGACATCGATCCCTTCCAGATAGTAATATCCTTCCGTCGGACGGTCCAAACATCCTAAAATGTTCATCAGCGTGGACTTTCCCGAACCGGACGCCCCCATGATCGCAATGAATTCGCCTTGCGTAACGCTGAGGGATATATTGTCCAGCGCCTTCACCGACAGGTCGCCGTTTTCGTACAGCTTGGAAAGCTTCTCGATTTTAATGATCTCTTCGTTCATATCGATTTCCCTCCTTACTGCAAGGAGAGGACGAGTACTTCCATACCGTCGGCCAAGTCGAAGGTCGGGCTCAGGACCACAAGGTCTCCCTCTGAAAGGTCCCCTGAAGCCACTTCCAGATAGAAATCCCCCTCGATGCCCGGAGTAAAAGCTACCCTCTTGATAAACGTATCCTGAAGCGTCAAAACATAGGATTCTCCGGTCTCAGGGTCTTCCAGGACAGCATCGATGGGAACCGTCATTGCCTGTTCCCGACGCTCGATCAGGATCCTGGCTTTCGCCGTTACGCCGGCGATCAGGCCGCTTTCGTCTTGATTCACGTCGATTTGGACGGGGATCACCATTTCTTTGGAGGAAGCATCCTTCTGTTCCCCCGTTGGAGAGATGCGGCTCACAGTGCCCTGTACACTGTTATTGCCCAGAACATCCGCAGTGATGGTCACCGCCTGCCCTTCCTTAATCTTTCCAATGTCGTACTCGCTGATCTTTACATCCATCTTCATTCTGGTCAAATCTTCCACGACGAACATGGGCTTGTTGTCTTCCGTGTCGTTGGCGTAGCGCCCCAGGTTTACATTCACCCGGGTGACGGTGCCGGAGATCGGACTGCGGATGTTGGTCTTTTCGGCCACATCAAAAGAAGCCGCAGTGATCCGGGCGTTGTCATACGCATTTTTCGCACGGATATAATCGGCTTGGGATAAGGCCCCTTCCTGATATAGCAGTTGAGAGGTTTCGTAATTGAAACGGGATTCTTCCAGCGCGTTGGCTGCCTTCCGGTATTCTTCCAGAAGGTCTTCCCCGTCCAGAACAGCCAGCACTTGTCCTTTTTCGACCAGGTCCCCTTCTTCCACAAGAATGGAAATGATCTCGAAATTCAAAGATGATACGACTTCTGCAGATTGCGCGCCGGAGATGACGCCGTTGACGGCGACCGCCTGTTCCAGGTCCATTTTCTCTGCGGTGCCTGCCGAGACCTGAGGCAGCATAGCCCCCTTCCCCAATATGCCCGGAAGAAGCATGAGAGAAAGGAGCACAAATGCGATACTGCCGAAGATAATGATTTTCTTCTTCGATTTGAGCTTCCCTTTTTTGGATGGTTTCCCAACGGAAAGTTCCCCGGCTTCCGCCGGAGTCCTATCTTTTTTTCTTTTAAACATGCTATCCCCCCCCTGATATTTCAAAACATAAAAATTTGTTTGTGCATCTACAATCCGGCCAGGTCCTCGGTGAATTCCTCTGAAAATCGAGTCACCCCTACGCGGTGAACATGACCTGTCATGAATACCGATTCATCGGGCAGGATCTCGATCTTCAACTGGCCGCCGGGCAT
>JAAYDG010000175.1 GCA_012729355.1 Clostridiales bacterium | reverse complement strand
CCAGGGCCAGAAAAACGGCCCCGGCTTTTTCCAATCCGTTTTTACGGAACATAGTAGAAATCATCCGCAGGCATGGATCCGCCGACGGCTTTGGGATTCTGATCGAACAGCACACCCAGATACCCGTTCATCGGCTCGACCATATCTTCTCCGGCCACGTAAGTAATATAGCAATAGGGAATCGCCTTCTCCGCCACCGCAGCTTTCACGATACCAAACTTTTCCACCAGCTGTGCGGCTTCCGGGATATTGGCATTGACATACTCGGTAGAGGCTTTGTACTCCTCCATAAAGGAAGCGATCTGTTCCGGATACTGTTGTGCGAATTCGGTTCTTACGATCAAAACCCCGGTGATCAGCGTACTGCCGTTGTCCAGCGCATCCCATTCCTGTGTGAAATCCGCGGCGATACGAAGACCGTCCACCTGCGTTTGCGCCACAGTCACGTAGGGCTGGGGCATCATGGCGATGCCGCCGCTGTCGGCAAGAGTGGCAACCACTTCCGTGGGTTCACTCTTCCACTCCAACGTGATATCCGTATCGGGATCTACGCCGTTTTCGGCCAGCAAATAACGAAGCGCATATTCCGGCGTGGAGCCTTTTCCCGTGGCATAGATCGTTTTACCGGATAAATCAGCGAACGTTTGAATCTCTTCGCCGGTTTCCACGATATAGATCACGCCCAGGGTGTTGATTGCCAGCAGCTGGACTGCCTTCTCCGTGTTGTTGTATAAAACGGAAGCCAGGTTGGCGGGCACTGCGGCGATGTCAAGTTCCCCCTTGAGCAGCTTGGGCGTCAGCTCGTCAGCCGAACCGGCTATTTCAAATGTATAGTTGTTGAATGATTCGCCGGCTTCCGCAGATTCCATCAGCTGGACCATTCCCATAGAGGTGGGCCCCCGCAACCCTGCGATACGAATGTCTGTCGGCTCGGCCGGTGTGGAGCCGCAACTCGACAGTGTCAGAGCCAGTAAGGCAACTGCTGTTACTATGGCTGTCCTTCTTTTCATGATTCCCCTTCTTTCGGTTCTTTGATTTTTGAAACGATGGTTTTCGTTCGAACATCTTTCAGCATGCCCAGCTTGCCGGACAGCGAACTGGTGATATCTCCCGGTGCGTCCAGTACAACGCAGATGATGGAAATACCCCGATCCTTGTAAGGGATCCCCAACCGGCCCACGATAAACGAGCCGAACTGGTGCAGTAGTTCGTTTACTTGCGACGCCTGCTGCGTATCCTCCACAAGGATGCTGATGACAGAAATTCTGTTTTCCATAATCGAAGCTCCTTAAAAAAATATCCGCACCTGAAGGTGCGGCGTAAGCTGGCCTACGTCTTTCCGTCACCTTTCCATCCGGGACGTACCCAAATGCGTCAGGATCTATTTGACATTGTTATTATATTCTCAATTCGGCCGGAACGCAAGCCTCTTCTTTTTTCGGTTCCCCTGTTGAGCGGCACCTTTGTTGTTCCTTGCTCCGCAAACAGATCCGATTGCATTTTTTCCGAACGCTATGTATAATCATGGAAAGAACCGTCATAGCACATCACCTGTGAAGGGCTTTTGTTTATTGCTACAAGCAAAGTAACGAATCAGAGGCCCTTATTTTTTTATCGTGAGTGAAATCCGAAGGAAGGACGCATCATGGCAGAGACCATCTTTATCACCAGCCGCGACAAAAAACAGCTCCTGGAACTGCTGACCACGCAAATCAGCAGTGCGGAAGCTTTGGGGCCCCATGTCCGGAAACTGGAAAATGAAATCAACAAGGCTACAGTCATCCGCCCGGAAGAGGCAACTCCGGATCTGATCACGATGGATTCCAAGGTATCGCTGAGCCTGGACGGTGTCGATATGGAGCTGTGGCTGGTCTATCCCAAAGACGCAGACATCAATGAAAATAAGGTGTCGATCCTCTCCCCCATCGGCACGGCCATTTTGGGATACAGCAAAGGAAATAAAATCCAATGGGAGATCCCCACGGGGATAGCGGAGATCCATATCAAAGATGTTCTTTTTCAACCGGAAACCGCGTGGATTCCGGAAAATTCGGAAGAGGAATAATCCTCGAAACCGTTGGAATGAAAAGCAGGAAGGCGTATTTGCTTTTCGGGAGCGGCTGTGCTATAATTATCTGCGATTCAAAAAACGAAATTAGAACCGGAGGTTTCAATAATGTATGTAGTGAAGGCAGAAAACAGAGATGCGGGCGTTAAGGTCAAAAAGCTGAGAAATGAAGGCAACGTGCCTGGCTGTGTATACGGCGGCAAGTTGGACGAGACTCTTCTGATCCAGGTATCGTCCAAGGAAGCGACAAAGCTTCTGCGCGAAAAGACCACAGGGGGGCAAGTCAGTATCGATGTAAACGGCAAGAAAATGATCGCTCTCCTCAAGGAGATCGGCAGCAGTCCTCTGGGAAACAAGATCGAACATCTGAGTTTTCAGAGTCTGGTGGCGGATGAGCCGGTCACCAGCACCGCTCAGATCACCCTCGTCAATGAAGATAAAGTAACCGACATCGTGCGTCAGACCCTCTTTGAGCTGTCCATCCGGGCACTTCCGGCCAATCTGGTGGAAGATGTACATATCGATATGGCAGGCATGACAGCCGGCGCCATCCTACGTGTGGAAGATTTGGATATTGCAAAAAATCCCGATATTGAACTGCTGACCCATGTGGACACATTGGTGGTCAGCGTGATCGATAAGAGCTCTATCAAGCTGGACGAACCGGAAGCAGAAGAAGCAATCGAAGAACTCGAAGGCGAAGAGCCTGTTGCAGAGACTGCGGAGGAAGAATCCAAAGACAAAGAATAACGAAAAGCAAATACGCCCCTTCGATGGAAGGGGCATATTTTATTGGAACGACGCTTCCGCACTATCCCGTTATCAGATCACAAGATCTTCGTTCAACTGTTTGCAGTTAGTCGCAATGGCATTCATGGCCGCCGCATTGATCGGGTAGGATATCGGCGAAGAGGAAACCAGCGGATGGGTTGCCGTCTGGAACGTATTGAGTTCCGTCGCTGTAATCCCTTTCTGAATGGCCAGACTCAGAATATTGATGATTTCCGCAACGGTATTCCCGCCGGAAATCTGCGCTCCCAGGATGATGCCGGAACACTTGGAGAAAATCAACTTGATGTTGACGACCTGTGCGTCGGGCAGAGATCCGGGATGCCGGTCCATGGTCTTGTACTCTCCGACCATAAGTGTAAAGCCTTCCTGCCGGGCTCGGGTTTCAGTCAGCCCCGCAGCTGCATATGTTTTTCCGAATACTTTCGTCGAAAACGTGCTGATGGTGCCTTTGTTCGCACGGACCAGCCTCAGCTGGAACGCATTGCTTCCGGCGATTTTGGCTTCCATGGCCGCCGTTGACGCCAGAAGAACAGGAACATCACGGCCGGTAAAAAAGCAGTGTTTTTCGGCACAGTCGCCCACTGCAAAAATGCTCGGGTCGCTCGTTCTGGTATATTGATCCACCAGCACAGCCCCTTTGGCGTTCATACCCAGCCCGGCTTCTGCAGCCAGCTTCCCGTTGGGCTTTACGCCCAGGCCCAGTACCACCACGTCCGCCGGAAGCCGGGTGCCGTCTTCCAGTTCCACAGATTCTACTGCTGTGTCTCCATGCATCTGCTTGACACGGGCGCCGGTCATCACTCGAATGCCGTTTTCTCTCATTTTCGCTTCGAGATCATCGGTATAGGATTTATCAAAAGCCTGCCAGAGACAAGCATCTGCCATTTCGATGAGCGTCACGTTTTTCCCAAGCAAACTGATTTGTTCGGCGAATTCCACGCCGATGAATCCTCCGCCGATCACGATCACGTTGTCGGAGGCATCGATCTTTTCTTTGACTTGATTCAGATACACTTCGTCTTTGATCACCGGAAACACATTTTCCAAATCATGGCCCGGGATAAAAGTCGGCACGATCGGCAGCGAGCCCGTCGCCAGGATCAGCTTCTTATACTGATACGTTTCACCTTTTTCCGTCGTTACGGTTTTCGCTTCCCGATCGATGGAAATCGCACTGTCGATAACCAGATTGACGCCCACATCCAATAGCCCTGCGTCGGGGATCCGATTCTTTTGAGAGTCCTTCAGTGTCCCGTAAATATACGGGATCCCGCAGGGAACCATCACGGTCTCGGTTTTTCTCATTACGGTTACGTCAATGTCTCCGTAAGCTTTTTTCGCCATTGTCGCCGCCAGTATCCCTCCGGCACTGCCGCCAATCACAAGCAGATCTGTTTGAACCATTTTTTTCCTCCTGTCAATTTTCGATGCCCTTTCGAGCCATCACACCCTGAGAATAATAATGTTTGATCTCGCGCATCTCCGTCACAAGATCGGCCCGCTCCATCAACTCTGCCGGCGCATTTCTGCCGGTGATCACCACTTCGGTCTTTTCGGCTTTCTCATCGATGATTGCTTCCACATCCGTCCATGCAACCAATCCGAAATGCATTGCCACATTCAGCTCATCCAGGATAACGAGGTCATAGTCCCCGCCGGAAAGCGCTTCCTTCGCCATACCGATCCCGGACTGAGCAAGTTCGACATATTCAGCCGGCGGGTTGCCCGGTGGGAATATCACGACCTGATCCTTGAGCTTTGCCAAATCTTCGGCAGGAATACTGCTTTCATCGGCAATAAAGAACGGCTTCCCGATGGCTTCGATGCGGAAATTGGGAGAAATGCCGCTCAGGATCCGATGCTCGCTGTAGGAAGGGCTTTTCATAAATTGGATCATCAGTACTTTCTTCCCTGCGCCCAACGCCCGGATCGCCAAGCCGATGGCTGCGGTCGTCTTTCCTTTTCCTGCGCCCGTGTATACCTGTACATAACCTTTTGACATATCTCACCTCTTTGTACCTTGCAAATGATTGATGAAATCATTATATCATATGTATATATTTTGCAAGGTAAAGAATTCAGTGACAGCGTCACATTTCCCCTTGTTTGAGAGGGATTGCGCAAAGCTGTCCTTCTGTTTGAAAAAAAATAAAAAATAAGGCTTGCTTTATTACGCTAATGCGCTATAATGCTATCATACGAAACTACCAAGCGGAGGAAATAAAAATGAAAAAAATGACTGCAATCTTAATCCTGCTGGCGATGGTCCTGGCACTGTCGGCCTGCGGAGGCAACGAGCCGGAAGCTGCTACAGACCTTGAATATGTTCAAGGGAACGGTACAATGATCATCGGCTATACCGTGTACGCCCCCATGAATTATACTGACGATGCCGGAAACTTTACCGGTTTTGACACGGAACTGGCGACGCTTGTCTGTGAAAAGTTGGGCGTTGAGCCGGAATTCCTGGAAATCAACTGGGAAACAAGAGAAGTAGAGCTGAATGCAAAATCCATCGACTGCATCTGGAACGGCCTCACCATCACGCCGGAACGGCAGGAAACCATGGAAATCACACAGCCTTATGTGAAAAATGCCCAGGTCGTCCTGATGAAGGTCGGCGCAGACTATCAGGACACTTCTTCCCTGATCGGGAAAAGCGTTGCGGCAGAACAAAGCTCTGTAGGCGAAGATGCGATCATGGCCGATACAAACCTTGCCCAAGCGATCTATGTGCCGAAGACCGTGCAGACAGAATGCCTGCTGGAAGTGAAAGCCGGTACAGCAGATGCGGCGGTTTTGGACCTGACGCTGGCCAAAACCATGACCGGTCCCGGAACCAATTATGAAGATCTGGAAATCGTAGACCGGCTTGCGGAAGAGGATTACGGCGTCGCATTCCGAAAGGGATCGGAGCTGTGCAACGCTGTCAATGAAATCTTTAACGAACTGACCGCGGACGGAACCATGAACGCATTGGCAGAAAAGTACGGACTGGACCTGGCTGAATAAACCAAGAAAGGAAACCGACATACAGTGACAGGGCAGAGGATCCCCTCTGCCCTGCCCTGCGTAACGGTCGGAACTCATCCAAATGACGCAACTCCCTTTGATCATCCAACGCCTGTCGGAAAGCTTTCTTCTGAACTGGAATCTGTTTGCCCTGACCCTTTTGTTTTCTGTGCCCCTGGGATTGATCGTGGCCTTGGGTTCAATGAGCAGATGCAAACTCGTTCAAGGACCTGTGCGGACGTTTGTCTGGAGCATTCGCGGCACACCGCTGATGCTCCAGCTGATCGTGATTTTTTACGGACCCGGCTTAATGAATCTTCCCTTTTCCTGGCCCGGAGGAGATACCGGCCGGTTCACTGCGGCCACCGTAGCCTTTGTGATCAACTACGCTTGTTACTTTTCTGAAATATTCCGCGGCGGCATCCAAAGCATTCCCAAAGGCCAGTACGAAGCCGGCCAGGTACTGGGGATGACCAAGCCTCAAATTTTTGTGAAAGTGACTTTGATGCAAGTGATCAAGCGAATCATACCTCCTTCGGGAAACGAAGTGATCACCCTGGTAAAGGATACGTCTTTGGCGAGGATCATATCCAACAAGGAAATCATCATGATGGCAGGCGAATACACGAATCAGGGACTCATCTGGCCGCTGTTTGCCACCGGCATTTACTTTCTTGTATTTGTCGGTGTACTGACGTTGCTCTTCGGACAAATCGAGCGTAAATTGGAATACTTTAAAGCCTAGGGAGGAACGCATGACGATTCTGGAAGTACAAAACCTGGAAAAGAGTTTCGGTGACCTGGACGTATTGCAAGGCATCGACTTTTCGTTGAATAAAGGAGAATCTCTTGCGATCATCGGCTCATCGGGAAGCGGGAAAACAACGCTGCTCCGCTGTCTGAATTTTCTCGAGATACCGGATCGGGGCAAGATCCTCGTGAACGGTGAAGTGATCTTCGATGCTGAGGATCCTTCGACCCAGAGAGAAGGAGAAGTCCGTAAAAAACGGCTTCATTTCGGACTGGTCTTTCAAAACTTCAATCTCTTTCCTCAATACACTACGCTGGAAAACGTCGTTTTAGCCCCTAAACTTCTGGCGAAAGACCGTCCTGATTATGCGAAAAACAAGAAAACGCTGCTCGATGAAATCGATACCAAAGGAAGAGTTTTGCTGGATCAAGTCGGCCTGACAGACAAGCTGTCTGCCTATCCGCACATGCTTTCCGGCGGACAACAACAACGAGTCGCCATCGCCAGAGCCCTTGCACTGGAACCCGACATCCTCTGTTTCGATGAACCCACATCGGCCCTGGATCCGGAACTCACAGGAGAAGTCCTGAAAGTGATCCGCACGCTGGCCAGCCGAAACACCACTATGGTCATCGTCACCCACGAAATGGATTTTGCGCGAAGCGTGTCCGATCGTGTCATATTTATGGACGAAGGCCTCATCGTAGAACAAGGAGATCCCCAAGAAGTCTTCGGAAATCCGAAAGAAGAGCGAACCCGAAAATTTTTAGCCCGTTATAAGGAGACGGATGAATGATACAGGTCTGTACGGCTTTTCCCGTGAATCGAAAAGACCGGGCAGTGGATGCTGCCCGGTCTTTCTTCGTCGTTAGAGCGTCTTCTGATTGAAGCGATTCCCGAGGCCGTTTCCGCCACCGGACCGGTTCTGACCGCCTTGTCCGCCGCCGAACGCAGCGCCCATGCCTGCTCCGATGCGACCTCCGCCGCTCTGATCACAATTGGCCATATTTTCCCGGATGGCCGCCATGATTTCTTCAGCTTCCGCCTTTGTCATCGTACCCGCAGCAACTCTTTCATCCAGAATGGCTTGTTTCCGCTCGAGCATTTCCGCCTTGAATTCTTCTATATCTTCGAATTCTCCGGCCAGGGAATTCTGCAGAAAGAATCCCGGCGCTGCCAGAGCAGTAACGGTAGATGCTCCGATCAACAGCAGGACTGCTGTGATCACAAATAAGGTTTTACGACTTTTCATATTTTGTTCCTCCTTTAAGAACCATCGTTTTGCGTTGTTGTTGTCTTGATTATGCAATTCATATGTGTTGAATTTGTGTGTATTGCTGCAAGATAGCATGAATATCTGATATGATGTCTGTGTATCGATCCGTTCTGTCTTTGTAACAGGAGCTGTGATGCCTCATTTCAAACCTCTGCAAACTTCACGACTTGTCCTCCGCCCGTTGACTGGAGACGATGCCGACGATTTGTTTGCCTACCGCTCGCTGGAAGAAGTTTCTCGATATCAGGGATTCCGACCGCGGACCTTGAGCGATGTTCATGGATTTCTTGCCGGTCTCTCGCCCAGGCCCGATGTGCCGGACACCTGGTTCCAACTTGGGATCCGAACCAGAGAGGACGACCATTTGATCGGCGATCTGGGTATTCATTTTCTGTCGGATTCAGATCAGGCCGAGATCGGCTTTACGCTGGCGCCATCGCAACAAAAAAAGGGCTATGCCCTGGAAGCTGCCCGGCCCGTGCTCTCCGCCCTGTTTTCAGAATGGAAGAAGCACCGGGTCATTGCTTCTGTAGACCCAAGAAATGAAGCGTCCATCCGTCTCCTTCTGAAACTCGGCATGCGTAAGGAAGCCCATTTCAGAAAGCGCTTTCGTCTGGAGGATGGTTGGGGTGACGACTGCATTTATGCGATTTTAGAAGAAGAGTGGCTGAAATAGCCACTCTTCCATGCCGGATCATCGATTTTGATTCATTCTCTGAACGATCAGCCGGTAACGGGGCTCATCGGCCAACGCAGTGAATGCGGGATTGACCGTCACGAGATCGGTCATACTCTTGCGGATCGTCTTTTCGTCCCGGGGAAGGCTGCCACCCAGATCCAATTCCTCCAGCCAGTCGTCCACCAGGTCGAAATAGCTGTCACCGTGGAGTTTCATGGGATAGATATCGCCGGAAGCCACTTCTGCAAAGCGCTCCAGCATATCCAAGGCTTTTTCCTTTTTGTCCTGCATCATATAGCCTTGCGCCGCGCTCACGAATACATTGATCAGATGCCAGGGATGGAGGCTCTGCATGTCGAAGGCTTCCGCCGCTAAAAGAGTCCGACGCAACGTCTCTTCGAACTTCTCCGGTTCCTGAGCGCACTGCATCATATATGCCGGTAAAAAATTGAACAGGACGACCATGTTCTGGTAGATCCCTGCCTGTAAAACGGACTTTGCAAGCTCCGGCTCTCCTTTCATCTGATACGCGGCAGAAAGAAGCGATTCAGCCGGCAGTGCCGGCTCCACGGTATGTCCGAGCAGTTCCAGAGCAGCGTCGGGTTCCCGGGCTGTCAGGCTGCATAAGGCTTCCATATAAACCGCCTGCCTGCTGGCTGCAACATCCTCACTTTCCGCTCTGATTCGAACAAATAAATCTTTTGCTTCCCGGAGCAATCCTGCAGATCTCTCCGGGTCTTTTTCCAACTCCAGATGATTGATCATCAGGATCCCCATCTGCAGCAGCAGCGGGAAGCAGGAATAATACTTCTTAATGATCGTCCGGCATTCCGTCAGCACAGTTTCCAGCGGTTCGGACGCGAATTTGCCGGACAGGTTTTTGTACAGCGCACGAATATCTTCTTTTGTCATCTGCGGCTGATAGTCCATCAGCTCGTCGATGCTGATGTTGAAATAGGCAGCCAGCTGAGGAAGGAATGTGACATCAGGATAGCTCTGCTCTGTTTCCCATTTGGAAACGGACGCTTTGGAAACACCGATATAGTTCGCCAGCTCATCCTGTGTGATCCCCTTCTCTTTTCTCTTTTTCGTCAGCACTCTGCCGATATTGATCTCTTTCATTGAAATCACCTCCTGCCATCATAATAGATGGTTGAAGCAAGGGGCACAATGGAGCCGCACTCAACTTCCGTGGACAAAATCAACCTGCGCGATACTCACTTCTTGACAATTTCGTCAGCTTCAACACGATCCCTTCAAGCTCTGCATATTTCGTCAATGCAACCCTCAGCGCGCGCTCCCTGTCCTTTCGATCGCCGGGAAGGTCGGCTTCGATCAAAGCTTCCCGGAGAACCTCAGGTGTAAGCAGCGCGGAGGCCAGACAGAAAAAGCTCTTTCCCCGTCCGCCGTCATAGTCGGCCAGCATCTTCTCCAAAAGGCTGATCCGTTCCTTTTGCTGATCCAGAAAGGCATCTAAACCGACTTTTCCGATCTGTTCATGATTCTTAAAAATACGTTGATGCGTGACAAAGGAATCACGTTCAATCTTTTCTCTGTCGTATTTTATACAAGGAAATTCTTCACACTGTCCACATACCTCTAATCCATGTTTTAGACTACAGCAGGACTTATGAGAACATGGCGGATGCAAACATTCAAAATCCGGACCTCCGCATCCCGGACACCTGGATGCACCCTCGGTATAGTACCGCGGACACAAACCGCAGTCGATGCCGCAGCAGCCGATAGACGCGTACATTTTGTTCATTTGATTGGTCTCCTGTCATTGATGTGCCGCAAAGGAATCTACATTCCGACCGTCCGGCTCCGGCGCTCCATAAGTGCCGTATCATGCCAGACGCCGCCCGGCATCCTGCCGATCCGCTCCCGTATACCGACCAGTCGAAAGCCACACTTTTTGTGCAGTTCGATGCTGGCTATGTTTTCTTTGGTGATCACTCCTTGCAGCATCCAAAAGCCGTTGTTTTCGGACTGGCGAATCAACTCGTTCAACAGCGCGGTGCCCACGCCCATCTTTTGGTAAGCCGCCCCCACGTAGACGCTCACTTCTCCTATACCTGCATACACCGAACGGCTGGAAACGGCGGACAAAGCTGCCCAACCGAGCACTTCATCGTTCTTGCGCGCCACCAATCGACAGCTTGAAATGTGTGCACGATCCCAATCTTCCCAACTTGGCACCTGCCCTTGAAAGGTGGCGAGACCCGTTTCTATGCCCTCCTGATAGATGGCCGCCACTCGGGACCAATCTTCGGGTTGCATCATTTCGATTCTGTAGTCCATCTTGCCGTCTCCTTGATCATCAGCACTTCCAGTCGATCTTTGCCGGGTTTTCTTCATTTTTCACAGACACCGTATTCAGAGCCTGGAGCATCCGCCCGCACTCCTTGGCCGCGCACTTTTCCAATTCCGTCCAGGGCGCATCCGCCCCCAAGGTGTCGTAGGCCACAGCCATAGCACCGTACAGCGGCAAGCCGATGCAGTGCCTTGCGGAATGGATCGTGGAAGCGCTCTGCCCGATGGCCCTTGCGGCAGCTTGGGCAGCGGGAGCATCCTCTGCGTCCCGGGCAGCAGCATGACGTTCTGTGCATATTCTGCAGCCCAAAGGGCAAGCGTCTCTTTGCTCTGAGTCTCGATCAACTTCACCAGCGATTGGATATAGGGCGCATTCCAATCGTTTAGCATTTTTTTGTGTTTCGGCATATCGATCTCCTTATTTAAACTTTATTATACATTTTTTTGAAGTCGCCCGAAACCACGTATTTGCGTTTGCTATTCGTACTCTTTCATGGTAAATTATTAATAACAAGTACTATTAAGAATTCTGAACGTTGTGAGGTATTCGATTGCACATTAAAGTCGTATTGCTAACGATCGTGGGATTTCTCTTTCTGGGCATGGCTGCCATCGGTTTGCTGCTGCCGATCTGGCCGACCACGCCTTTCGTGCTGGTCTCCGTGGCCTGTTTTTCTTCGACGCCCCGCATCAAAGCCGGGATTATGAAAATTCCGTTTTTTCGTGAACATGTCGAAAACTATGAAAACAGGACCGGTCTTTCCAAAAAAACCACGAAGATCAGCCTGATCTGGCTGTGGAGCATGCTGGCCCTCTCCATGGAACTGACACGAGATATCAAGATTGCCGCGATACTATCAATCATAGGCGCTGCGGTAACGATCCACATTCTTCTCATGTCCCGGGCAAAAGTATAGAACACGGACCCGATATGAGACGCATTTTCGGCAAAATGGAGGCCATTTTCGACATCCTGTACCTTGCGGCAGCCGGAACCATCGGCTCCCTGCTTCTTTTTTCCGCCGATCTGTCCTTCCCCCGGTTGCTAGCAGGCGCAGCGGCGATCTTTCTGACCGCAGGCGACGCTTTCCACCTGCTCCCCCGCATCCATGGGGCCTTTACCGGGAAAGAAGAAGAACTGAAGCGGGCTCTAGGCCGTGGAAAGAAAATCGCCTCCCTCACCATGACGATATTTTATCTGATCCTGTGGCACATAGGACTGTTGCTTTATGAACCCCGCCGACTTCTTCTCCTGACATTCGGAGTCTGGATGCTGGCTGGCCTGCGCGCCCTGCTGTGTCTTTCCTCCCGCAATGAATGGGAGGAGCGCTACTCTTCTGCAACCTGGGGTATCTACAGAAATATCCCCTTTGCGTTGCAGGGATTCTCTGTGGCGGGCCTCTATTTTTTCAATAGAGCGTCGACAGCAGGTCTGGACCTGATGTGGCTGGCTATCCTGCTGAGCTTCGCCTTCTATCTTCCGGTGGTGCTGTGGTCCAACCGTTACCCGAAAATCGGTATGCTGATGCTCCCCAAGACATGCACCTATCTCTGGATGCTGGTCATGCTCCTTGCATTATAAGGAATTGTTATCACTTGGATATTGATATAGAAAGATGAAAGGAGAACACTCATGAGCGATCACAAAAAACTCACCAACGAAGTCGGGGCGCCTGTACCCGACAACGAGAATTCCATCACTGCGGGACCCCGGGGCCCGGTGGCCATGCAGGACGTATGGCTGATGGAGAAAATGGCACATTTCAACAGAGAAGTCATCCCCGAGCGCCGCATGCACGCCAAAGGCTGGGGCGCCTACGGCAAGCTGACTGTCACCCACGATATTTCACAATACACCAAAGCGAAAGTACTTCAGCCCGGTGTAGAAACAGAGCTGTTCATCCGATTCTCCACCGTGGCCGGGGAGCGAGGCGCTGCGGACTGCGAGCGGGACATTCGCGGCACCGCTGTCAAGTTCTATACTGAAGAAGGCAACTGGGATCTGGTCGGCAACAACACCCCTACTTTCTTTATTCGGGATGTGCACAACTTTTCAGACCTGAATCGGGCCGTAAAACGAGATCCCCGCACCGGTCGCCGTTCCCCTCAGAACAACTGGGATTACTGGACATTGCTGCCCGAATGCTTCCATCAGGTGACCGTGGTCATGAGCGATCGGGGCATTCCTGCGTCCTTCCGCAATATGCATTTCTTCGGTGAACACACCTACTCCTTCTATAATGAAAAGAATGAGCGGGTTTGGTGCAAATTCCACTTTAAAACCCAACAGGGCATCAAAAATCTCACCAACAAGGAAGCGGCAGAGATCAACGGCATGGACCGGGAATATCACGGCAAGGATCTCTATGAAGCGATCGAGCGTGGCGATTATCCCAAGTGGACGATGTACGTACAGATCATGACCGAAGAACAGGCGAAAAATCACTACGAGAATCCCTTCGATATCACCAAGATCTGGCGTCATGCGGAGTACCCCCTCATCGAAGTGGGCGTTTTGGAACTGAATCGGAATCCGGAGAATTACTTTGCCGAAGTGGAACAAGCAGCCTTTACGCCGGCTCACGTGGTGCCGGGCATCGGCTTCAGTCCCGACCGGTTTCTCCAGGGACGACTGTTCTCTTACGGAGACGCTCAGCGCTATCGCCTGGGAGTGAACCACAATCAAATCCCGGTCAATCGGGCGAAGGTGGAAGTGAACGAATACCATCGCGACGGCGCCATGCGCGTGGACGGCAACTACGGCGGCGCGCCGGCCTATACACCCAACAGCTACGGTGTATGGACAGCACAGCCCGAAGTGATGGAGCCGCCTCTGGATCTGGAAGGCGCTCTGTATCGCTACGATCCAAAAGACGATCCTACCGATGATTGCTTCCGGGCAGGCGGCGATCTGTGGCGCGTGATGACCGAGGAGCAGAAGAAGGCTCTGATCGCAAATACAGCAGAAGATATGGCCAGTGTCACAGAAAACATCAAGTATCGCCACGCAGCCCACTGCTACCTGGCCGATCCCGAATACGGGCGACGGTTTACCGAAGCGGCGGGATTGGACATGGATAAGGTGGTAGAGTTATCCAAGCTGGATCATCAGGGACTGGTCCAGGCGACCATGCCGGATGTACGATAACCCGCAACCTGTTGCCGGGAGTGTTTTCTTATGAAACAACATCGAAACACCAGACAGCGTCGGTTGATTCTGGAGGCTGTGTGTGCACGTAGTGACCATCCTACGGCAGATCAGATCTACCTGGATGTGCGCGCTGTCGACAAAATGATCAGTAGAGGCACCGTCTATCGCAATCTGAATATCCTGACGCATCAGGGAACGCTGTCTCATGTAAAACTCCCCTATACGGACCGTTTCGAGTGCAATACGCGTCCTCACTACCACCTGCATTGCACAGAATGCGACGCCGTCAGCGACGTGACAGTCTCTTATCAGTCGGAGCTGGATAAAAAGGTAGAAGACCACACCGGTTACCGGATCGAACGACACCGCACCATCTTCGAAGGGATCTGCCCCGAATGCCAAAAGAAAAAGGACTGAACACGATCCTTTGACACATCGAAAAATCCCTCTCGGAGGGATTTTTCTTTCCTATTGACTGGGGTGATCCTGCAGCGCATCGTAGATCGCCAGCAATATGACCTTGCTGCTGTAGGTGGCTCCGGTGATCGTATCCACCTGAAGAGACTGCGCGCCTTTTACACTGTCCAGAATCGCCTCCGCAGGCGCACCTTGCCCATCTGAAACAGAATAAAAGCAACGATGCCGATCACCGCAAGAAGAATCACTACGATTACGATGATTTTCTTCAACGTAAGTTTCTCCTTGGTATTGAAAATAAGGGGCGTTCCTATTAAACTATGATTCAGGCTCAATTTCAATGCTTCTTTTGAGAATGACTGGCCTGTCGCCGAGAATGTGAGAACCGATGCCATGAAGTGGAAAAACAGCTTTCATCCTTATGCACTGATCACAGTGCTTTTCTGGTCCCTTTCTTATGTGTTTACGCGTCTTGCACTGGATTCCTTTTCTGCCCTTTCGATCGGATTTTTACGCTACTTTTTTGCTTCCTGCGCTTTGGCGATTGTTGCATTATCGACGAAAATGAAATGTCCGCGGCGCAAAGACCTCCCTTGGTTCATCGCTTCCGGCAGCCTTGGTTTTTTCCTTTACATGATCGGCTTCAACTTGGGCCTTACCACGGTGACCGCCTCCACGGGAAGCGTCGTAATCGCAACGGTCCCGGTCATGACCGCCTTGCTTGCATCTTTTTTTTACAAGGAAACGTTACGCACCTATCAATGGATGGCAATCCTGATCGAGTTTGTCGGTGTGGCTGTTTTGATGCTGCTGAACAGTGTTTTTTCGGTCAACATCGGACTGATCTGGCTATTCGGCGCGGCGATATCCCTAAGCCTTTATAACCTGGCGCAGCGCAAACTGACGGAAAATTATTCCCCACTGCAAGCCGCCACATTCAGCATTTTTTTTGGATCCTTGATGTTGACCGTTTTTCTGCCCGGTACGATTCGGGAAATGCCGGGAGCGGAAGGAATCCACTACATCTATATTGCCGTCATGGGCGTATGCTCCAGCGCCGCAGCTTATGCGGCTTGGGCCAAGGCATTCTCCAAGGCAAAGCAAACTTCCCAAGTGAGCAACTATATGTTTCTCACTCCTTTTGCCACGACGCTCTTAGGATTTTTGATGGCCGGCGAAGTGCCGGATCTTCCCACGCTTCTGGGCGGCGCGATCATCCTGCTGGGCATGCTGGTGTTCAACTTCGGAGGAAAACTGTCCGGTATGTTGCATCGATAGGCTGGAGACCAGGGTGATCCATCGAGCATGGAAATCAAAGCTTGATACTTTGCAGCAAGGCGATCACCGCATACCCGATCACACCCACATATCCCAGCGTAGGGATCTGAAGCGATACAGATGCATACAGCAATGCAAAAACGATCAGTATCATCACAAACGCAAGTTTTTTATCGGAAAATACTTTTCCCATCTTGTATCAGCCTCCTATATTCACTTTCAAAACAGACAGCAGGAGAAAATTGATGATTCCCAGGGCCAGCGCAGTCAGCAGGACCGGTTTTAGGACTTTGCCGTAGATGCCGGCTTCTTTCCCTGTCAGTCCGGAAGCAGAGGCCGCCATCAGGATCGTGGTGGGGCCCAGCGCCACACCGATGGAACCGGCGATGGACTGCAGGCCGGCCATGATATAAGGATTTACCGCAAGGCTCTCGGCTACGGAGACCTGAAACTTACCGAAGATCACGTTGGAATTCGTGTTGCTGCCGGTGATGAAGCTGCCCAGGACGCCGAAGAACGGAGCTGCCAGCGGATAGACATTCCCGGTAAAAGCAGCCACCGAACCGGCCAACGTGGAGGTCATCCCCGAATCCATCATCACCAAAGCCATGCTGATCAGAAAAAACAAAGTAATGGAGGTATTGATGCTCTTGGTTGCGGTTTTCTGCGCCACAGCTTTGAGTTTCTGTTTTGTGAAAACGCCGATGCAGCCGTACCGAAACATGGCGAGCACCGCCGATACGAGGATGATCGGCGCAGGATGTCCGAACAGCTTGATTTTCGAATACGCCTCTTCTGCTTTCACAAAGTACCCCAGCGCAGTCGTGTACTCGGGGAACTTGAAAGCAAGATGGTATTGATCCAGTGAAAGGATCGGGAACAGCAGTGAAAGGACAATAATGACGATGTAGGGCAGCAATGCATCCAACAGTGTGAGTTCACTCTTGTACAGCGTTGTCACCTTCTCCGGTTTCTCCTTGAGACGGTAGAGAAGATACATGGTGACAAAACCGGACAATGCGCCCATCAAGCCCACAAGAGAAACCAAATTCAGGTACACTACCAATGTCATGACCGCCACCATGACAGCGGCCGTCGGCAGAATGTAATACAGTGCCTTCTTCACAGCCGGGAATCCTCCGTAGAGAAAAGCCACCGCCACTCCTGTCGCGAGCATGGCCACCAGATCGAACAGGACCATGGCATAGCCGATGCTCTGCTGATCCAGCCCGGTCACCAGAAATATGGTGAAAAAGGAAGAACCCATGGAGCCGAAGCTGACAGACCAGGAATGACCCAGCAACACCGCCGCCACGGATTTGAGCGGATCGAAGCCCAGATGGATCAGGATCGGCACAACGATGATCACAGGAACGCCGAAACCGGCGATTCCCTGAAGCACCGAGGCAAAAAGCCAGGAAAGCAGCAGAAACTGTATAAAGGGGTCTTTGAGGAAAATCACGATATTTTTATTGATCACATCGATGGCGCCGAATTCGAAAACCGTGTGATACAGAAAGATGGCCGACCAGATGATCAGCAGCACATACACCGCCAAAGACAGCCCCTTGCCGACGGCGATGCTGAGGCCGTAAACATCCATACCGAAAAAAAAGAAGGCACAGACCATCGCCACGAGGATCGACAGCGCACCGGCTCTGACAGCGGGATATTTCAGTACCAGAAGGCAAACAAGCAATGTGGTCAAAGGCAGCAGTGCATAAAGCGTAGACATAAACATTCTCCTAATCGTAGTATGCGGAAATTTTGTGGCACTATGATATACTACAATACCTCGCACCTCAACGCAACAATTCCGAAGTTTTTCAAACGGAACCGTATCTTACAGAAGGGAGAGTCCGGCAAACCGGACTCTCCCTTTCCCCTTTTGTAAACCCCTGTCAAGCCTGCCTGCACAAGGGTTTCAAAGGCATCTCTGGCATAATTCGAGATCGTATTCTTATCCTTGAACGGAATCAGATCGTACCCAGCGCATATTGCGCCACCGACCATTCCGTGAACTTATGTAGAGTATGCTTCAAGTGGCATCTCGTGTCAATCGAGAGGATCAGGTATACGCATTAGGATCCTCCTTCGCAAAGATCCATAATCGCTTGCGTATAGATCATACCGACACGCATGATATCTTCCACTAAAATACGTTCATCCGCCTTGTGCAGCATCGTATCGATTCCGACTGTGGCAACGCCGGTAGAAACTGCGCCGGGGACGTAATGTGCATAACTGGCACCTGTGGTCACACCGCACGAAACGGGTTGCCCAAAATAGCGCTCATACAGAATGCGCATTTTTTGTACGATCGGCGTATTCTCCGGAACATAATGGGCATCATCCATTGTGCTTGGCACCAATGTAAACCCTCTGCTTTTCAATGCGTGATCGATCACATTGCTGAAATTTTCGGGACGGGAAACCAATGGTCCGCGGCCATCCATTTTACAGCGAATGTCTTGCTCGGTCATCCGACACACTGTAAAGTTCACCTGGGCATGACCAAACACATCATCCTGCAATGTCAACCCCAGTGCTTTCCCGAAAGGATCATCACAAGGGAATAAT
>JAAYDG010000027.1 GCA_012729355.1 Clostridiales bacterium | reverse complement strand
CGGGACGGAGAGGTCGTCAGCTGATGCTCTTCGATTCTCACGCACACATCAGCGACCGGCGGTTCGACAAGGATCGCCGGGGGCTGTATCAACAGATCCGGGATGCGGGAATGGTCGTTGTGATGGACGTAGGGTCGGATCTGGCTACGTCTTTGGATGTGACGCGCACAGCGGAGGAAAACGATTTCTGCTATGCGGTGGTGGGCTGTCATCCCCACGAGGCCAAGGATTTTGACGAAGACCAGCTGACGCTCATCAAGGGGCTGACAACAAAGCCCAAAGTGAAAGCCATCGGCGAAATCGGGCTGGACTACCACTACGATTTTTCCGATCGGGAGAGCCAGCGTTTCTGGTTTGCCCGTCAGGTGCAGCTGGCCGTGGAGCTGGGCATGCCCCTCGTGATCCACGACCGGGAAGCCCACGAGGATGTGTTGGGCATCCTGCGGGAAAACGGAGCGTTTTCCCGGGACCGGAAAGCGCGCTTTCCGGCGCGTCCCGACGGGACGCCGGATGCCCGGGTGCTCCTGCACTGCTATTCGGGCAGCGCGCAGATGGCGGAGCAGTATGTCAAGCTGGGGGCCACCATCAGCATCGCCGGTCCGGTCACGTTCCGCAATGCCCGCCGGGCCCGGGAAGTGGTGGAAACCCTGGATCTGATGCATCTGCTGGTGGAGACCGACGCACCCTATCTGGCCCCGGAGCCCTTCCGCGGCCGGACCAATATCCCGCCCTACGTGGAGCATACCGCCCGGAAAGTGGCCGAAATCAAAGGACTCGCCTACGAAGAAGTGGCGCTGCAGACCTGTCGAAACGGATGCCGGTTCTTCAACATCGAACTGTAAAGGAGATTGAGAATGCATTGTGTAAAGAAACTGATGGACGACATGTACTGGGTCGGCGCAAGCGACCGAAGACTGGCTCTGTTCGAAAACCTGTATCCTGTTCCCCTGGGGATCTCCTATAATGCGTATTTGGTGCTGGACGAAAAAACCGTTCTGATCGATACCGTGGACAAGGCCGTTACCGGGATCTTTTTCGAAAACATCCGCCATGCTCTTTCGGGGCGCCCCCTGGATTATCTGATCGTCAATCACGTAGAACCGGATCATGCAGCCGCCATCGAGGACCTGATCCGCTGTTATCCGAATCTGAAGATCGTGAGCAATGCCAAAGGGCTCGCCATGATTCGACAATTTTTCGATTTCGATGCGGACGCCTGCGCCGTCACCGTCAAAGAAGGGGAGACGCTGTCCACGGGACGCCACAGCTTCCGGTTTTTCATGGCCCCCATGGTGCATTGGCCGGAGACCATGGTTACATTTGACGAGACCGATCACATTTTGTATTCGGGAGACGCCTTCGGGACCTTCGGGGCAATCAACGGAAACCTTTATGCAGACGAAGTGGATTTTCCGCAGCAATGGCTGCCCGAAGCCCGGCGCTATTATGCCAATATCGTAGGGAAATACGGTACCCAGGTGCAGTCGCTGCTCAAGAAAGCCGCCGATCTTCCCATCGAACAGATCTGTTCCCTCCACGGACCGGTCTGGCGAAAGGATCTGGGGTGGTTCATTGAAAAATACAACCGATGGAGCTCTTATCAGCCGGAAGACCGTGCGGTGATGATCGTCTCCGGATCGATTTACGGGCACACGGAGCATGCGGCAGAGATCTTGGCCTTCGATCTGGCGGAAGCCGGTGTCAAGAATATCGTCCTGCACGATGTATCCTCCGCAGATGCATCCCATCTGGTGGCCGAAGCCTTCCGCTGCAGCCATCTGGTGTTGGCTTCTTCCACCCATAACGCCGAGATCTTTCCGCCCATGCATCACTTCCTTCTGGATCTGAAAGCCCACAACCTGCAGAACCGGACCGTGGCTCTCATCGAAAACGGCACCTGGGCAGCCTCCTCCGGCAAACTCATGGGGCAGATCCTCGCCGGAATGAAGAACATCGAACTGTTGGAGGGCACGGTAAGTCTTCGTTCCGCCGTAGACGGAGAACGGAGGCAAGCGTTGAAAGAGTTGGCGAAGAGACTTGCCGCTTCGCTGAACGGATAAGACTATGAATGCAGAAACCATCGTCCGAAGAACCATAGCGGAACAAGAATTGATCTCATCCGGAGACTGCATCGTGCTGGGTCTTTCCGGAGGGCCGGATTCCCTGTGCCTTTTACACATCCTGACCGAGCTCCGCGAGGAGCTTGGTTTTTCATTATCCTGCGTCCATTTGAACCATCTGATGCGCGGCGCACAGGCCCGGGAAGATGTCCAATGGCTGTCGGCGCACTGTGACAGCCTGAAGATCTCCCTCACCGTGGAGACCTGCGACGTGGAAGCCCGTGCTACCAGGGAGAAGATCAGCGTGGAGGAAGCCGGCCGGCAGGCTCGCCAGGAAGCGCTTTTTGCCAGAGCACGCCAAGAAGAACCTTGCGACGGCGGATCCGTCCGGGTGGCGCTGGCCCACAACCGGGACGATCAGGCGGAGACGGTATTGCTGCGGATCCTGCGGGGCACCGGCGTCCACGGGTTGTCCGCCATGGAATACTGCCGGGCAGACGGCTTGATCCGGCCGTTGCTGGACGTTTCCCGAGAGCAGGTGGAAGACTACTGCGGTCGGATGGGGCTGACGCCTCGCTGGGATTGCACGAATGCCAGTACTGCTTATACCCGAAACCGGCTTCGGCTGGAACTGATCCCGCTGCTGGAAGACCAGTTTAATCCAAACGTGCGGGAAGGGCTGGCGCGTCTGGCAGACAATGCCCGGGAAGACGACCGCTGCCTGGCGCATCTGGCGATAGGCCGGGCAGCATCGGCCCGCGTCCGGGGAGAAGGCCCGGGGACGGGACCCGATCTCGCTTTCCCCCTGGACGAACTGACTGCCATGGAACCGGCGGTGGGAAAGCGGGTCGTCCGCCTCCTGTTCGACCGGATCGGTCTTCGGGAAGACATCGCCTCTGTGCACCTTGCGTCGCTGTGGCATGCGTTGGAGAAAGGCGATACCGGAACGGTAGTCGAATTTCCCAACAGATACCGGGCGGAGATCGCCTACGGAGAACTGTTGCTCCGGCATCCGGATCGAGATGAAGCACAAGACACTCCCCCGGCATGGTGTCTTGTGCAGGAACGGCTTTCGGCAGACCGGGCCCCCGATCCGAAGCGTCTCCCGCCGCATCAGGCGCTGCTGGACGCAGACGCGGTGGACAGCCTGGGACTGCATCCCGAAGTCCGGACACGCAAGCCCGGCGATCACATTCAACCCCTGGGCGGTCCGGGAACGAAAAAACTTCAGGATCACTTCGTGGACGCCAAGGTGCCCAGAAGCCTCCGGGACCGGATCCCCCTGGTTTGCTGCGGCAGCGAAGTCCTCTGGATTCAAGGCGGAACCGTAAACGAAAAGTACAAGGTGACCCCACTCTCGCAAAGGGTGATATTGCTTGAAATACACGAAAGAATATGCTAAAATGTTGTGTCTTTGCACAAATAGGGTTTGGGACGAAGAGGATCCTGAAGATACGGAGGAGTATAATCATTGAACAATAAAAAGAAAAATGCAGTGCGGGGGGTGGGGATCTACTTTCTGATCTTTGCCGTCGTGCTGGCTGTTGCTTGGTTTTATCAGGATTCTGCGATCAGCAGACAGGAAACGATCGAGAATATCGAATTTTCGGAATTCGTCTCTTACCTGGAGAAAGAGCAGGTCAAGAGCCTTACAATCACCGAAAGCGCTCGTCGCTACGAAGGAGAACTTCGGGACGGGACGCTGTTCATCGCCTATGCGCCCACCGTATACGACATGGAGACGGTGAGCCGGGTTTATATCATTCCCCAGTCCGGCAGCGGTCTTGTCGTTGAGAGCGTCAAGCCGTCTTCGGCCTCAGCGTGGCTCAGTTGGCTGCCCACGCTGCTGCTCATCGGCGTGATGATCTTTTTCTGGACCAGCTTTATGGGTGCCGGCGGCGCCGGCGGCGGCAACAAAAACGTGATGAACTTCGGAAAGAACCGAGCGCACATGCTCAAAGACGGCGACATGAAAAAGATCACCTTTGCCGACGTGGCGGGACTGGACGAGGAGAAGGCCGAGCTGGAAGAACTCGTGGACTTCCTGCGGAATCCGAAAAAATATATCCAATTGGGCGCACGGATCCCCAAGGGCGTGCTTTTGGTAGGGCCTCCGGGCACGGGTAAGACGTATATTTCCAAAGCAGTGGCCGGCGAGGCCGGCGTGCCGTTCTTCTCCATCAGCGGATCGGATTTCGTGGAAATGTTCGTGGGTGTGGGTGCCTCCCGGGTGCGGGACCTCTTTACGGAAGCCAAGAAGAATGCACCCTGCATCATCTTTATCGACGAGATCGACGCAGTGGGTCGGCGGAGAGGCGCCGGCATCGGCGGCGGCAACGACGAAAGAGAACAGACCCTCAATCAGCTGCTGGTGGAAATGGACGGCTTCGGCGTCAACGAAGGAATCATCATTCTGGCCGCCACCAACCGACCCGACGTGCTGGATCCGGCCATTTTACGACCCGGCCGTTTCGACCGGGAAGTCGCCATCGGCATCCCCGATATCAAGGGCCGCGAGGCGATCTTTAAAGTACATTCGAAGAACAAACCCCTGGACAAATCCATCGACATGAAGGTGCTGGCCAGGCGAACACCGGGCTTTACGCCGGCGGACATCGAAAACATGATGAACGAAGCGGCGCTGCTGGCCGCCCGGAGAAACGGGAGTCAGATCCACATGGACGATTTGGAGGAAGCCGTCACACGCGTGATCGCAGGCCCGCAAAAGAAGAGCAGAGTGATCAGCGATGCGGAGAAGAAGCTTACGGCGTATCACGAAGCCGGCCACGCAGTGGTGGCAAGAGCGCTCCCCAACGCAGATCCGGTTCATCAGGTGACGATCATGCCCCGGGGCAGAGCGGGCGGATTCACCATGACGCTGCCCAAAGAAGATAAATACTATATGACCAAGACCGACATGGAACAGCAGATCATGCATCTTCTGGGCGGACGGGTGGCCGAAAAACTGGTGCTCAAGGATATCAGCACCGGTGCCAGCAACGATCTGGAGCGGGCCACGACCATCGCCCGAAACATGATCACCAAGTACGGCATGAGCGACAAGATCGGCCCCATCAACTACAGCGAATCCGACGAGGTATTCCTGGGCCGCGATTTCACATCCCGCAAAAACTTTTCCGAAAGTCTGGCCTCCGAGATCGACAAGGAGATCAAACTGATCATGGAGACAGCGTTCACGCGGACCGAAGAGATCCTGACAGAGCACATGGATCAGCTGAATCGGATCGCAGAGGCGCTTCTGGAGCTGGAAACCATCGACGGAACACAGTTCGAGCAGCTGTTCAAGGACGAAAAAACGCTGGAAGAGATCCGGCAGGACAGTCTGGAGCAGGCCAAGGCAAAAGAAGAAGCCAATCAACTGGAAGCGGAAAAGCGTGCCGCCGCCGAAGAAGCGGAACGGAAAGCTGCGGAAGATCAGCTTCGCAGACATCTGGACAAAGGCAAGCGCGTTGCTGTGATGGACAAGGACGGACGCATGGTGTTCAAAGATCTTTCCAAACTCCGGGACAAGCAGGAAACCGAGAACGCTGAAGCGAAGGAGACAAAAGACGAATCATGACGGAGACCTTTTCCAACAGTCTCATCAACAACAGTATCTACCACTTGCTGAACTTTGAAAAGTACAGCAGTTTTCCTGTTGCCATCCGGGAAGCCGCCATCAACAACAATTTCCAGGTGGTGCTCTTTTCCGGCGATTTCAACACTGTTTTTTCGGTAGAAACCCGACACACGGTCTCCATCGAAGACGTGGTTCGGATGGGCATCGAGCAGGACATCGACAAAAACACGAAAAACACCCGGCTGGATTTCAAAGGCCTTTCCACGTACTGGGGACCGGTCACCCTCAGCGGCGTCAAGTACTATCTGATGCTGGTGGACAACGACGTCAACTATACGCAGGATGAGATCGTGAAGCTGGCCGAGATCATCGAGCTGGCCATGGGCATGTGGAATTACACGCCGGAGCGCGACATCACAGCGGAATTCATCCGCGCCCTGCGGCGGGGCAACCGGAGCCTGGCTTATGCGCTGATGCAGGAGCTGGACCTGACGGGAGACATGTGCAAAGGCGTCTTTTTCGTCCCCGGGGTGCAAAAAGAAGAGGGATTGAAAAAGCTGGCCGCTTTTGAAACGGAATTCGATATCCGGACCATCAAAGTGACCGAAGGGGACGAGATCGCAGGCATCCTGCTGGACTCCCCCGAAGCGAAGGAGTACGGAGAGCCGGAATGGAAGGGATTGGCGCGACAGATGTTCGAAGCCGGCGCGGATAAAACATTCCACGTTTCCGGTCTGGAAGGGGTGGAAGGCATGTGCAACGCATTCCAGATCATCAACGAGACCGAAGCTTTCATCCAACTGATCTTTCCCCACAAGCATTCGTTTTCCAAGTACGAACTGGCCCTGGCCAGCAATTGCGTCAACATCTGTATCAAGGGCGGCTCGGTCAAGAGAAACTATCTGGAGCTGATCAAACCGTTCAAAAATCCCAAGGATACCAAGGGAAAGCAACTGATGGAAACACTGGAGACGTTTGTACTGGACGCAGGACTTTCCACCGCCAAGACAGCCAGACTGATGGAAATCCACGCCAACACGGTCCAGTATCGGCTGAAGCGCATCAAGGATATCCTGGGTGTGGATATCACCGGAAATACCATCGTGCCGGGCCTGATGATGGCCTTGGCCGTGGCGCGGATCGAAAAAGAAGTCCGTTCATTTTAAACACAGGAGATCAACAGCATGCTACTTGCATTTGACGTGGGCAACACCAATATCGTACTGGGCGTTTACCAAGAACGGGAACTCTTGCAGAACTGGCGGATGGAAACCGACAAGAACAAGAGCGCCGACGAATACGGTATGATCATCCACCAGCTTTTCGCATACGAAGGGCTGTCTATTCGGGACATCGACGAAGTGATCATCTCCACGGTGGTGCCTCCGATCATCTATACGCTGCAGCATTTGTCGCTGAAATACTTCCACACGAGACCCATCGTCGTAGGCCCCGGCATCAAGACCGGTCTGGTGGTCAAGTATGACAATCCCAAACTTCTGGGCGCCGACCGGATCGTGAACGCCGTAGCGGCGCTGCATCTGTATCAGCCGCCGCTGATCGTTGTGGACTTCGGCACGGCCACCACGTTTTGCGCCGTCAGTGAAAAAGCGGAATACCTGGGCGGCGTGATCGCCCCGGGCGTCAAAATCTCTGCCGACGCCCTCTTCGAAAAAACAGCCAAACTGCCTCGCGTGGACCTGGAAGCGCCGGGGCATGTGCTCTGCCGCAACACCAGTGAAGGGATCCAGGCCGGCGTGGTATACGGAAATATGGGCATGGTGGAGCACATCATCAACATGATGAAGCAGGAGCTCCGTGCATACACAAAGAGCGACAAACCCGTTACCGTGGTGGCAACCGGCGGCCTGGCCACGCTCATCGATTCGGGAGTGGACTGCATCGATCACGTAGACAAGCTGCTGACGCTGACGGGACTGGAATTGATCTACGAGAAGAACCGTCCCAGGAAAGCGATAAAGAAGAAGCGCGAAGCAGATGCGGGATCCAATCTGTAGCATCGGCGGATTCCCGCTGGAATTCCCCTTTATACTGGCCCCGCTGGCCGGCATCACCGACGGACCCTTCCGGCTCCTCTGCCGGGAACAAGGTGCGGGACTGACCTATACGGAGATGGTCAGTGTAAAAGGGCTATATTACAAGAGTAAAAACACAGAGATGCTGCTGGCCATCGGCTCCGAAGAAGGGCCGGTGGGCATCCAGATCTTCGGATCTGAACCGGGGCTCATAGCCCGCGCCGCCCGTCAGCTTCGCGACCGGCCCAACGTATTGCTGGACATCAATATGGGCTGCCCTGTTCCCAAGGTGGTCAAAAACGGAGAAGGAGCTGCGTTGCTCCGAGATCCCGCGCTGGCGGCAGCCTGTGTCCGGGCTGCCGCGGAAAACGCGGAAAAGCCCGTGACCGTCAAGATGCGCGTGGGATTCTCCGACGAACCCTTCGACTGTTGCGGATTCGCGGCCGAAATGGAAGCTGCCGGCTGCGCTGCGGTCACCGTGCACGGAAGGACTCGGGAGCAATACTATTCGGGCAAAGCCGACTGGGACAAGATCGCCCGGATCAAAAAGACGCTGCGCGTGCCGGTGATCGGGAACGGCGACGTGTTTTCCGCCGAAGGGGCGATCCGCATGATGGAACATACCGGCTGCGACGGCGTGATGATCGCCCGAGGCGCATTGGGGAACCCCTGGATCTTCCGGGAGATCCGTGCGCTATGGGAAGGAAGACCTCTTCCCCCGAAGCCTTCACCGGAAGAGATCCGTTGCATGATGCTGCGGCATTTGCATTTGGCCGTCGAAGCGAAAGGGGAATACGCCGCTGTGCGGGAAATGCGAAAGCACGTGGGCTGGTATGTCAAGGGACTGCCCGGAGCCGCCGCTTTCCGAAGGACCGCCAACAGCGCCGTCACAACAGAACAGCTGCAGGAGATCGTATGTCGGCTGGGCACATCGTCCGGCCGTTTGGAATAAACACATCAATGATTTAAGAGAGGTTTGCACAATGAACAGTGATCAAATTTTGATGACCCGCGAAGGGTATGACAAAATCGTCAAGGAACACGAGTATTTAGTCTCCGTGAGAAGAAGCGAAGTGGCAGAACGCATCAAAGAGGCGATCTCCTACGGCGACATTTCCGAAAATGCGGAGTACGATTCTGCGAAAAACGAACAGGCAGAACTGGAGGACCGCATCGTGAAACTGGAGAACATGATGAGAAAAGGCAGGATCATCAGCGAAGACGAACTGACCGGGGACCACGTGAATCTGGGGCTCCATGTTCTGCTGAAGGACCGTCACACAAAGGATCAGTTCGAATACGTGATCGTGGGCGCCACGGAAGCCGACCCCTTTGCCGGAAAAATCTCCAACGAATCTCCTGTAGGCAAGGCGCTCCTGGGGAAAATGGCCGGCGAAGTGGTAGACATACAGACAGAGATGGGAATGCTGTCGCTGGAAGTATTAAAGATCCGGAAAGCGTAGGTTCGAGAAACCGAAAGGAAGACCGCAATGAGCGAAGAAGAAAGAAGAGACGGACAGGATCCTCTCCAGGAAGAGTCTCTCCGGGAAGAAGATCTGGGCGAACAGCAGCAGATCCGCAGGGAGAAGCTGGCCCGGTTGCAGGCCATGGGCCGGAATCCGTTTTTGATCGAAAAATGGGACGTGAACGCCTGGAGCGGAGACATCAAAGAGCATTTTGAAGCCATGGAAGGAAAACAGGTCTCCATGGCCGGCCGCATCATGGCCAAACGGCAGATGGGCAAGGCTTCTTTCATCGACATTCAGGATAAACAGGATCGGATCCAGTGCTACGTACGGCAGGACGCCCTGGGTTCCGAAGAGTACGAGATCTTTCTGACGTACGATCTGGGCGATATCGTGGGGGTCACCGGCGAAGTGTTCCGGACCCGCCACGGGGAGATCTCCGTCCGGGTGGAATCCCTGTGTCTTCTGTCCAAATCCCTGACGCCGCTTCCCGACAAATGGAAAGGGCTCAAGGATCAGGACCAGCGCTATCGACAGCGCTACGTGGATCTCATCGTCAATCCCGACGTGCGGGACATGTTCCGCAAGCGAACTATGATCATCCATGAGATCAAGCGGGTCCTGGAGGAGGAGTACGGGTATCTGGAAGTGGATACGCCGATTCTGACCGTCGTTGCCGGCGGCGCCAATGCCCGGCCTTTTTCCACGCACCACAACACCCTGGATCTGGACATGAAGCTTCGGATCTCCAACGAGCTGTATTTAAAAAGACTGATCGTGGGAGGCTTGGACCGGGTGTACGAAATGGGCAAAATGTTCCGGAACGAAGGCATGGACCGAAACCACAACCCGGAATTCACCAGCATGGAATGCTATATGGCGTATGCGGATATGGAAGCGGTGATGGACGTGACGGAACAGGTGGTTGCCCAGGCGGCCATGGCGGCCAACGGCACGATGAAAATCACCTATCAGGGGAAAGAATTCGATCTGACGCCGCCCTGGAAGGTCATCGACATGGGTGACGCGGTGCGGGAGATCACCGGTGTGGATTTTTCCCTCATCGAGACCGACGCGCAAGCCCGGGACGCTGCCGTCGGAGCCGGTATGGAGGCCGAAGATGTGGACGGTCTTCCCAGAGGAAAGATCCTGGCGGAGATGTTCGAGATGTTCTGCGAGGACGCGCCCGGATTTCTGGACGGACCGATCTTCGTGACCGGACATCCCATCGAGGTTTCTCCGCTCTCCAAGCGGGACCCGCGGGATCCCAGGATCACCCGCCGCTTTGAAGCCTATATCAACGGATGGGAGATCGCCAACGCTTTTTCCGAACTCAACGACCCCATCGATCAACTGGAACGGTTCCGCGTGCAGCAGGCACAACTGGATACCGGCGAGGACGAGGAAGCGCATCCCATGGACGAAGACTTTGTCTATGCGCTGGAAGTGGGCCTTCCGCCCACCGGCGGACTGGGCATCGGCATCGACCGGGTGATCATGCTGATCACCGATGCGCCCAGCATCCGGGATATCATTCTCTTCCCCACCATGAAGCCACTGTAGGTCCCCTTCGGGAGGTAAGGATATGAAACACACAGACATCAGAGCATTATACAGATCCACGGAGGAGTTCGCCGGCAGAGACGTGACCGTGGCCGGCTGGATCCGCACGAATCGGAATTCCAATAAATTCGGGTTTATCGAGCTGAACGACGGGACGTTCTTCAAGTCCGTGCAAATCGTCTACGAAGAGGAAAATCTGGGAAACTTCTCCGAAGTATCCCGCTATCCCATCTCTTCGGCGCTGGTGGTGACCGGACAGTTGGTCCTGACGCCGGATGCCAGGCAGCCTTTTGAAATCAAGGCATCCTCCGTTGTGCTGGAAGCGCCCTCCGATGCGGATTACCCGTTGCAGAAAAAGCGCCACAGTCTTGAATTTCTCCGGGAGCAAGGGCATTTGCGCCCCCGTACCAACCTGTTCAGCGCAGTGTTTCGCGTGCGCTCCATCGCAGCTTACGCCGTTCATAAGTTCTTCCAGGAGCGGAATTTTATCTACGCCCATCCGCCCATCATCACCGGCAGCGATGCCGAGGGGGCGGGCGAGATGTTTCAGGTTACGACTCTGGATCTAAAGGATGTGCCCCATAAGCCCGACGGCACTGTGGATTTCGAGCAGGATTTCTTCGGAAAATCCGCGAATTTGACGGTAAGCGGTCAACTGGAAGCGGAAATTTTTGCTCTGGCCTTTAAGAATACCTATACTTTCGGACCTACGTTCCGCGCAGAGAATTCCAATACCGCGCGCCATGCGTCGGAATTCTGGATGATCGAGCCGGAGATCGCTTTTGCGGATCTGGGCGACAACATGCGCCTCATCGAGGATATGGTCAAATACATCATTTCCTATACGCTGGAACACGCGCCCGAAGAGATGGCCTTCTTTGATGCGTTTGTCCAAAAGGGTCTGCTGGACCGGCTCCACCACATCGTACATTCGGAATTCGGCCACGTTACCTATACAGAGGCTGTGGCGCTTCTGCAGCGCTCCGGCAAGGAATTCCAATTTCTCGTGGACCGGTGGGGCATCGATCTCCAGTCGGAGCACGAGCGCTATCTGACGGAAGAAGTGTTCCAAAAACCTGTGTTCGTCACCGACTATCCCAAGGAAATCAAGGCGTTTTACATGCGGCTGAACGAAGACGGAAAGACCGTGGCAGCCTGCGATCTGCTGGTGCCGGGGATCGGAGAGATCGTGGGCGGAAGCCAGCGCGAAGAGCGTCACGATGTGCTGCTGGAAAAAATTCTGGCCAACGGTCTGGAACAAAAGGATTACTGGTGGTATCTTGAGCTTCGCAAGTACGGCGGCGTCAAGCACTCCGGTTTCGGACTGGGCTTTGAACGTCTGATCATGTACCTGACGGGCATGTCCAACATCCGGGATGTGATCCCGTTCCCCCGGACGCCCAGAACGGCTGAATTTTAACCTTTACCCGATCGGGAGCCTTGTGATATACTTTATCTGTTGCCATAAAAAAAAGTAGGAGGACGCGTAGAATATGAAAGGCTATACAAGTGAAAGCATCAGAAACATTGCGCTTGTAGGACATGGCGGATGCGGGAAGACCACATTTCTCGAAGCTGCACTTCTTGCAACCGGAGTCATCAATCGACTTGGGAGAGTTGAGGACGGAAACACCGTAGCCGACTTTGACAAGATGGAGATCGAAAAAGGATATTCCATCAGTGCATCGATCGTGCCGGTAGAGTATAACAAGGTTAAGATCAATTTCATGGATACGCCGGGTTTTTTCGATTTCGTCGGTGAGGTGAACTCGGCCATGAGAGCCGTTGAAGCAGCCGCGATTTTTGTAGATGCCTCCTCCGGTTTGCAGGTCGGGACCGAAAAGGCATGGAACTCCTGTGAACAATTCAGCATGCCGCGATTTTTTATCATCAGCAAGACGGACAAAGAAAATGTGGACGTGGATGCGACCGTGGCGGCTATCAAAGAAAAATTCGGCACGGCGGCCGTTTCTCTGAATGACCGGGAAGCCGTGAACGAAGCCGTTGCCGAAACCGACGAAGGACTGATGGAGAAGTATTTCGACGGGCAGGCTTTTACGGACGAAGAATTCAATAAAGGCCTCCTGGCCGGCATCGCCTCGGGCAGCATCGCGCCCATCATGGTGTGCAGCGCCCTCAAAGGAGAAGGGATCAAAGAGATTCTGGATTCTCTCGTCAAATTTGCGCCCAGACCTACGGATCATCCACCCTATCCGGCCAAGAACGACAGCGGAGAAGATCTGGAAATCACCTGCGGAGACGGTGATCCTTCCGCCTTTGTGTTCAAGACCATCGCCGATCCCTTCCTCGGAAAGATCTCCCTGGCGAAAGTCATTACCGGCAGGCTGATTCCGGGCCAGGAGATCTATAACGGCAAAGCCGAAAAAGCGGAAAAATTAGGCGCCATGTTCTTCCTGCGCGGCAAGAATCAGGGCGACTGTCCCGAGGCGTCTTTCGGCGATATCGTAGCCATCGCCAAACTCCAATATACGCAAACCGGGGATACACTCAGCGAAAAAGGCAAAGTCGTGGAGTATCCCACCGTTGAATTCCCGCAACCCACGCACTACATCGCCATCGAGCCCAAATCCAAGGGCGACGACGAAAAAGTGGGAACCGGGCTGAAAAAGCTGATGGAAGAAGATCCGTCTTTCATCGTGGAGCGGAACGTGGAGACCCACCAGATGCTCATCGGCGGCCAGGGCGACATCCAGATGAACATCATCATGGCCAAGCTGAAGGAAAAATTCGGCGTGGACGTGACCACGGTTCCCCAAAAGGTGGCTTACCGGGAAACGATCAAGGGAACGTCGGATGTTCAGGGAAAGCACAAAAAACAATCCGGCGGCGCAGGTCAGTACGGCGACGTGTGGATCCGCTTCGGGCCTTCTGCGGAAGAATTTGAATTCGGGGAAGAATTGTTCGGCGGTTCCGTTCCCAAGAATTATGTGCCTGCCGTTGAGAAAGGTCTGCGGGAGAGTCTGGACAAAGGTCCGCTGGCCGGCTGTAAAGTCGTGAACATCAAAGCGGTTCTCCACGACGGATCCTACCACGATGTGGATTCCAACGAAATATCCTTTAAAATTGCCGCATCGCTGGCGTTTAAGAAGGGGATCGTGGAGGCAAAACCCTGCTTGCTGGAGCCTGTCATGCACATGGAAATCCTAGTTCCGGACGAGTACACCGGCGATGTGATGGGCGACATGAACAAACGCCGGGGCAAGATCCTGGGGATGGAACCCCAGAGAGGCGGCCTCCAGAAACTGATCGCAGAAGCACCCCAGTCGGAAGTATTCGACTATTCCATCTCCCTGCGGTCCATGACCCAGGCCAGAGGAAACTTCACCATGAATTTTGAACGCTATGAGGAAGTGCCCGGCAACCTGGCGGAAAAGATCATTGCCGCACACAAGGCCGAAGCGGAAGAATAAACAGAAACAGCAAAAGAGCGCTCCCGAAACGGGGCGCTTCTTTTGTTTCATCGGGCAAGAGGAAAGAATTGGAAAAACTCAGACGCATACTGTTCATTTTCGCCGGGATGGTTTATAATCGTATCCGTAACCGATGCGACAGAAAGGACTGAAAATGCATATCGAACGGGGCACTCCTTTTCAAGGGAAAAAACTGGACGATTTGAAAGCGTTTCTCCAAAGCGCAGGCCTGAAGTACGAAGAGGGCGTGTACTTCTCGGTTTGCCTGTACGAAAAAGGTGAAATGCTGGCTACCGGCTCTCTGGACGGCAACGTGTTCAAATGCATTGCCGTACGGGAGGATCGGCAGGGAGAAGATCTTACGGCCAAGATCCTGACGGAATTGCGTCAGGAGGCGATTCGCCGGGGGCAGAAGCATCTGTTCCTGTTCACCAAACCGGGCAATCTCCGGATGTTCCGGAACTTCGGATTTTATTCCATCGCTTCCACCCCGGAAGCGCTGCTGATGGAAAACCGAAAAAACGGCGCTCGGGACTATGCCCGTTCCCTGGCCGAAGAATGCAGCGGCACCGTAGGCACAGCCGTGGTCAACTGCAATCCTTTTACGCTGGGACACAGGTATCTGATCGAAACAGCCTCGGCCCGGTGCGATCTGCTGCACCTCTTCGTGGTTACCGAAGATCGCAGCCGATTTCCCGCAAAGGACCGGATGGAACTGGTCCGGGCCGGCACGGAGGATCTTCCCAACGTGCGCGTCCACGAGACCGGTCCCTATATGATCTCCAGCGTCACATTCCCCACGTACTTCATCAAGGATAAGACCCGGTCTCAGGACATCGCCTGCCGGCTGGATCTGGAGATTTTCGCCGGGATCTTTGCAAGGGAGATGGGGATCACGGTCCGATTCGTGGGGACGGAGCCCAATTGTCCGGTCACGTCGGCGTACAATCGACAGATGCTGTCGTTTTTGCCGACGCAGGGGATCCGGGTGGAGGAGATCCCGCGAAAGGAAATCGACGGTGTGCCCATCAGCGCCAGCCGCGTGCGGGCCCTGATCGATCAGGGACAGATCGAAAAAACGGCGGAACTCGTTCCGCACACGACGTATCAATACCTCCGCATGCATTACGGAAAGGAGAAGAGTGAATGAAATATTACATCGTCGATGCGTTTTCGGACAAACTGTTCGGGGGGAACCAAGCCGGGGTCTGTGTATTGGAGCACCCCGTTTCGGCAAAGCTTATGCAGAATATCGCCATCGAAAATAATTTTTCGGAGACCGCATTTTTGGTCCGGCGCGATGGATATTACGATCTGCGATGGTTCACGCCCGGCGGAGAAATCGACTTCTGCGGGCATGCGACGCTGGGCTCCGCCTATGTGGTCAAAACGTTTTTGGAGCCGGAGATCCGCGATATTCAGTTTCGGGCGATGTGCGGGCAACTGACCGTCACCTGCGAGAACGATCTGTTCACCATGAACGCTCCCCGTTGGGTGCCCGAAGAGACCGTTGCGCCGGAAGGACTCCGGGAAGCATTGGGTGTGGAGATATTGTATTGCGGAAAAACCCGGGATACGTTGATTTTGGCAGACAACGCAAAGACCGTCCGGGATCTGAAGCCCGATATCGGTGCGCTGGCACGGATCACGGATGTAAAATGTGCCATCGTTACGGCGCCGGGCGAAGACAGCGATTTTGTCTGCAGAGTGTTCGCTCCGGCCTTCGGCATCGATGAAGATCCGGTCACAGGATCAGCCCACAGTACGCTGATCCCTTACTGGGCGGAAAAGCTTGGAAAAACCGATCTGATCTCCCATCAGTTGTCCGGACGGGGCGGTGTTCTGACGTGTCGGGATCTGCCTGCGGACGGCCGGGTGGAGATGGCCGGGAATGCGGTCTGCTATCTGATCGGAGAACTGCAGCTGGAAGAAGAGGAGTAGACCTATGAGCTGGGGAATTTTGCTGCCGATATTGCTTGGCATCGCCGTCGGTGCGACGATCATGCAGTTGAAGAATCGAGATTGATATGGACGGAAATCTGATCAGCGCGCCATTGACCATCTCTTCGGCCAGCCTGGCGGCGATGTGGGTGACTTTTATCGTTACTGCGATCCTGCCCCTGGCCGGGTGGTTGATTTTGGCGCAACGATGGAAAGGGGCCGGAACGGCGGTCGTGGCCGGTGCTCTTGGCTTTTTTCTGCCCCAGGTGGTGATTCGGATCCCTCTGCTTTCCGTTCCTGCCGCTGCGGAAGGCCTGGGTGGTTTGTACGGTCAGAGTCCCGTGGCCTATTTTCTGTTCCTGGCTTTTACCGCGGGGCTCTTTGAAACCACCGGACGATTGTTCGTGTTCCGGTCTTTATTGAGCAACCGGCTCAGTTATCGCACGGGAGTGGCTGCAGGCTTCGGCCATGGCGCTGTGGAAGCATTGATTTTAGTCGGAATTACCTACGGAGCCAACCTGTATCTGTCCTACACTGTCAATGGGGGCGCCCCCCTTCCGGAGGATCCGTCACTGGCCGCAGGTGTGGCCCGGCTGGCAACGACACCGGCGGGATTGTTCCTGGCAGCGGCCGTGGAACGGGTCTGCACGGTTTGCTTCCATGTGGCGGCATCGTTGTTTTTATGTTATATGATCAGCATCCGGAAGACGCTGCAGGGATTTCTGCTCTGCCTGGCGGCACACACAGCCCTGGATTTTATCGTGCCTCAGATTCAGGTTCGAACAGGATCCTATGTGCTGACCGAAGGGGTAATGGTGGGCGTCGCAGCGTTGTCTGTCGGGCTGATCGTTCATTTGCAAAAGAAATTCGAAGTGCGGGATATCCCTCCGGATTCTGCCGGAGAGGCCGCAAAAGAGGGATATTGATTTGGGATGCGGATCGATTCCGGTCCGGAGGAAAGGAGAAAACATGTTAATGATCACCACGGAGCAAATTCCGGGAAAGACGTATCAGGTCCTGGGGGTGGTAAAGGGCCAGACGGTCCACTCCAAAAATATCGGAAGAGACATCGCTGCCGGCCTGAAAACCTTGGTGGGCGGTGAATTGGTTGGCTATACGGAGATGATGGCCGAAGCCAGAGCGCTGGCGACGAAGAGAATGGTGGAGGATGCCGAAGCCATGGGCGCCGATGCCATCGTGGGGATGCGCTATGCGTCTTCTGCGATCATGCAGGGCGCGGCGGAAATGGTCGCCTACGGAACAGCAGTGAAGCTGGACTGAGATCGGCACAGCGGCCGTATCCTTCCCAGCCTTGATAAAAGGAGATAACACAAACGATGCAAACCATGACATCCAAAGAAATCAAAGACCTGGCTTTCGAGTTGGGCGCCGATTTGTGCGGCATCGCCGGCGCCGATCGGTTTGACGGCGCGCCGGCGGGATATTCGCCCCTGGACCTGATGCCTTCCTGCAAGTCGGCCATCGTGATCGGCCGCAGCTTTCCGGCAGGGTTTCTGCAGTGCAATGATCCCATGGTCCCCTACACTGTCATCCGGAATGTGCTGTCCAACATGCTGGACGTGCTTTCCATCAATTTTATTGCGAGGTTGGAGCAGAAGGGCATCGTGGCCATCACAACCGGAGCCATCGACCCCACGAACTTCGATACGACGACGGGCCGGATGCGGCAAGTGGTTTCGGCCAAGCACTGCGCCCAGGCAGCCGGTCTCGGGGTGATCGGTAAAAACACGCTTCTGATCAACGAGGAATACGGCAACATGCTGTGGCTGGTAGTCGTGCTCACGGAACTGGAGCTGGATCCGGATCAGCCGGTGGAAAAGAATTATTGCAAGGATTGCACCCTTTGCATCGATATCTGTCCCGCCGGCGCCACCGGCGCACTCAGCGAGGACGGGCAGCCCACGCTCCGCCAGTTCGCATGCAAGGACTACGCTTTCGGATCCGTGGACGGCGGAGACTGGCGGGTCAAGTGCTTCCGGTGCAGAGTGGTCTGTCCTTATGCCCTCGGGTCCAAGAACCGGGGGATCCAAAGAGACCCGATGCAGATCTACACCGGCGGCTATATGGATCACCCGCCTCTTCCCGAGGAGGCCTAGATCCATGAAATACTACCCTTCCGTTTCACGCTGTGATACCATGAGGGTAGTTTTTATTTTGAAAGGCTCGGTGAGTTTGTGAATCGACCGCAAAAAATAATGACAGCCCTCGGTACAGTGCTGATTCTTTACGGTCTGGGTGTTCTGGCCCTGATCGGATATTCTCACTGGTTTGATGCGGCGGGGATTTTGGCAGGGATCGGATGGATCGGTCTTGCGCAGTGGGGGCCGCGGATCTGCGCATCGAAAAAACCCGCGCCCCGCCTTCTGGCCGGGTTGCTGGCGGTCGCTGTCAGCGGTTTCTTTCTGATGGAGGGGGCTATTGTGCACGCAGCGTTGCAAACGCCTTTGCCCGGGGCTGCTTATGTGATCATTCCCGGCGCAAAAGTGAATGGTGCGGTTCCTTCGCTGACACTGGACCGCCGTATCCGGGGGGCCGCGGAATACCTGCTGGACAACCCGGATGCGGTGGCTGTGGCCACCGGCGGACAAGGCTGCGGAGAAGCCCTGTCCGAAGCGGCGGTCATTGCAAGAGAGCTGGAGAACCTGGGCATTGTCCCGGAGCGGATCCTGCTGGAAGCGGAAAGCACCACCACTCGGGAAAATCTGCTCTTCGCCTTGCAAACCATCGAGGCCCGGGGCGGATCCGGGCAGGAGCCGACGGTGATCGTGTCCTCAGCCTTTCATTTGTACCGGGCGCAGCGGCTGGCCGCAGCCCTGGGATACGCCGCCGTCAGCGGCAAAGGCTGTCCTTCCATGGGGTATTTGGAGCCCCACTATTTCGCCCGGGAGGCGGCTGCCCTTGTCAAAGAAAAACTGGACGGAAACCTATAAAGCAGATCGAGGGATACAAGCTCCTTCGGAAAGGATCGGCATGGCAAAGAAGTCACAGACGGTATTCGTCTGTCAGGAATGCGGATATGAAAGCGCCAAGTGGATGGGGCAGTGCATCTGCGGCGCCTGGAACACCTTTGTGGAAGAGCGGGTGCAGGATCCGGATCGGGCGGATATCCGCCGCAGGGGCGTTGCGGCACCCAAAGACGGGTCGGAGCGGAAGCGTTCCGCCGCTGTGCGGATTGCCGATGTGCGTCCCGAAACGAACAGCCGCATGGATACGGGAATCGGCGAACTGAATCGGGTACTGGGCGGCGGCCTTGTGAAAGGATCTTTGACCTTGATTTCCGGAGAGCCGGGCATCGGAAAATCCACCATGATCCTCCAAGCGGCCGCCCATCTGTCCCGCCGCTACGGGAAAGTGCTCTACGTGTCCGGAGAAGAATCCCGTGAACAGATCCGTATGCGGGCGGATCGTGTCTGCCCGGGAGATCTGGACAA
This sequence comes from Clostridiales bacterium, assembly GCA_012729355.1. Classification (GTDB taxonomy): domain Bacteria; phylum Bacillota; class Clostridia; order Peptostreptococcales; family Anaerovoracaceae; genus UBA10908. Next base: position 21,932 of record JAAYDG010000027.1, on the reverse strand, counting down.
CCTTTATCTGCTGGCGGAAACCAACCTGGAAAACATTTTACCGGTGGTCCGGGAGGTGGAGCCGGTCTTTCTGGTCATCGATTCCATTCAGACCTTGTATTCCGAAGAACTGGATTCCGCCCCGGGCAGCGTGTCCCAGGTCCGCCTGTGCGGAAGCGTGCTCATGAATGTGGGAAAGACCGGCAACCTCCCCATCTTTATCGTCGCCCACGTGACCAAGAGCGGCGATCTGGCCGGGCCGAAGATCGTAGAGCATCTGGTGGATGCGGTGCTTCAGTTCAACGGGGAGCGGCATCAGGATCTGCGGATCCTGCGGGCGCAGAAAAACCGATTCGGCACCACTCAGGAGATCGGTGCTTTTCAGATGCGTCAGGAAGGTCTTGCGGAGATCGAGAATCTTTCGGGCATCTTCCTGGAGGGCCTCACGGACAGCAGTGACGGCGCCGTTGCCACGGCGGTCTACGAGGGGACCCGTCCCCTGCTCCTGGAAATTCAGGCCCTTACGGCGCCCACGAACATCGGTTTTGCCCGCAGGAGCGCCATCGGCATCGAAAACTCCAGGCTGAACATGATCATCGCCGTTCTCGAGCGGAAAGCCGGCCTTTCGCTGATCAACCGGGATGTCTATGTAAACGTCGTAGGCGGGCTGCGGCCGGAGGGAACGTCCACAGACCTGGCCGTGGCTCTGGCGATCTGGTCCAACGAAAAAGGGATCGCTGTGCCGGCGGACCTGCTGGCCCTGGGCGAAATCGGACTCACCGGGGATCTCCGGCCGGTGCAGCATACGGAAAAACTCATCGCCGAGGCCTCCAGAATGGGGTTCGGCACGATTTTGCTGCCACGCCGCAGCCTGGAAAAGTTGCCGAAGCCTTTCGGAAAAGTGATATTGAAAGGCGTCACGACCGTATCCGAGGCCATATCGCTGCTCGGCGGAAAATAAATCGAACATCCTGTTGCACAGTCCGACCGGGGCGGCGAGGAGAGATCCATGAGCATCATACTCGAAGCGAAAAATCTGAAGAAGAGTTACCAGATGGGAGAAATCGAAGTGCGGGCCCTGCGGGGCGCGAACTTTACGGTGGAAGAAGGATCTTTTGTGGTGATCCTGGGGCCTTCCGGATCGGGCAAGAGCACGCTGCTGAACATCCTGGGCGGCATGGATGTGCCGGATTCCGGAGAGGTGATCGTATCCGGACAGACCGTCACGAGCCTGAGCGACAAGGAGCTGACCCAATACCGGCGCACAAAGGTCGGTTTCGTATTCCAGTTTTATAATATCATGGCCAGTCTGACTGCCAGAGAAAACGTGGAACTGGCGACGGAGATCGCCAAAGATCCGCTGGATATCGATGAAATCATGGGCGCGGTGGGCCTTGCGGAGCGTGCCGAACATTTCCCGTCTCAGATGAGCGGCGGGGAGCAGCAGCGCGTCTCCATTGCCAGAGCCATCGCCAAAAACCCGGACCTGCTGCTCTGCGACGAACCCACCGGCGCCCTGGATTATCAGACCGGCGTTTCGATCCTGGCGCTGCTGGCAAAGATCAATAAGGAAATGGGGAAGACCGTCATCGTGATTACCCACAACACCGGGATCGCCGACATGGCGGACCGGGTGCTTCGCATGCGCAGCGGGGAGATCGTGGAAGACCGAAGCAATCCGACGCCGCTTTCTCCCGAAGAGATCACCTGGTAGCTGTTATGCGTAAAATGGACCTCATGCTCTGGCGCATGATCAAACATTCCAAAGCCCAGTTCATCGCAGTGCTGGTCGTCATTGCCGTGGGGATCGCCATGTTTACCGCGATTTCCCTGGCAGGCTTTAATCTGGACGATTCCAAGGACCGGTATTATCAGGAAAACGGGTTTATGGACTTTTCGATCTCCGTGGATCAGATTCCCGCATCGGTGATCGACGATTTGCGATCCATGTCCGGGATCCGTACAGCGGAAGGCAGGATCACTGCCGAGGTTCCTTTTATTGCCGAAAATGCCGACCGGGTGAACGTAAAGCTTCTGAGCATGCCGTCCGAAGGCTATGAGGTCAATCAGCTGCTGATGCGGGAAGGCCGGAATATCCGGGATCCCAACAACGAAGCGGTGATCCTTTCCCAGTTTGCCGACGGGCGCCAGATCAGCGTAGGCGACGATATCCTGATTCAGGTGAACGGTCTTCGGTGTTCTTTGACCGTCGTAGGGATTGCCTACAGCCCGGAATTCATTTACTTGATCGAGAGCATCCAGTCCATGATGCCGGCCGAAGAAGGGTACGGAGTCGTGTATGTGGACGAGCTGTTGGCCATGCAGCTGTTGGACATGTACGGAGCCTACAACGAGGTATTTTTTCTCTACGACCTGGATCACCAGGGCCATTTCCGCACAGCGATGACCGAGGATGATCTGATCGACGACATCGAGAAAAAAGCGGAGCCGTACGGTCTTAAGGCGTCGGTTCCCCGGAAAGACCAGTTGTCCAACGCATTGATCGGCGAGGAGATCAACGGCCTCAAGCGCATGGGCGTGAGTATACCGATCTTGTTTCTTTTGGTTGCCGCATCGGTGATCGCCATGATGGTCTCCCGTATGGTGAAAAAGGACCGGATCAAGATCGGCGTCATGAAGGCCATCGGATATGCGAATCGTTCCGTTCTGGGACATTACGTCAAATATGCCCTGACCGCCGGTCTGATCGGCGGCATGGCCGGCATCCTGCTGGGTTATCAGATCGCAGGCTATATGACGACCATGTATGCGGACTTCTTTGAGATCCCCAGCTACGGAATGAAGATCTATTGGACATTTATCGTCGGCGGCTTGCTTTTGTCCTGCATCTTTTGCATGGCCTTCGGTGCGTACGGCGCCCGCGGCTCCCTGGGGGTCCTGCCTGCGGAATCCATGCAGTCGGAATCTCCGCGGGCAGGAAAGCGGATCTTTCTGGAGTCCTTGCCCTTTCTTTGGAAGCGTCTCCGATTCAGCCAAAAGCTGGTGATGAAGAACGTATTTCGAAACAAAAAGCGGTCCCTGTTCGTGCTGCTGGGGGTTGCGCTCACGTACGGTACGTTGATGTTCACCATGACCATGCCGGGGATCATCGACGAGATGATGGTCAAGCAGTACGAGGAATATCAGACCATGGATTACAACGTCAGCTTTTCCCGGCCCCTTCTGAATACCGTCCGGCGGGATCTTCTCCATGAACTGTCCGGTCCGACCTATGTGGAAGGACGCATCGAGCAGCCCTTCGAGCTTTCGGTGGGAAATCGGGAAAAAACAGTGGTGATGATCGGCGTGGCTTCCGACAGCCGGGTCTTCAACCTGAGAGATCGCCGGGAGCAGAAAATCGTGCCTCGCGGCGGCCAGGTGCTCATCACCGAGAACCTGGCCAAAGCGCTGGACGTGGTCCCGGGAGACCGGATCCTGGCAAAATCTTTTCTTGCCGGAGAAAAGGAAGCCTATTTGACGGTGCAGGATATCGTGAAGCAGACCATGGGCATGAACGCCTACATGGACCTGACGGACATGGGAGACCGGCTCATGGAGCACGGAGCGATCAACGGCGTATACATCAACACGGAAGATCCGGATGTTGTCGCCAAGCTTCGGGAAATGGAAAACGTCTCCACCATCCTTTCGTCCCAGGACATGAAAGATATGTTTTCCGAATATACCGGGCTCATGTCCATCATGATCGGTGTACTGGTGATGCTGTCCGGCGTTTTGGGGTTTTCCATCGTGTACAATGCCACCATCGTTTCCATCGGGGAGCGTAAAATGGAATTTTCCTCCCTTCGCGTGATGGGCTTTGGGAAGGATGAGATTTTCCGAATGATCCTGTCCGAGAATGTCATCATATCCATTGCGGGTATTGCGGCAGGCATTCCCATGGGTTACGCGATGACCACGTATTTTGCGGAATCCTTCAGCTCAGACTTATATACCCTTTACCTGACGCCGACTCCCGTGGCCACAGTGCGGTCTCTCGGTTTTACGGTAGCGTTTCTCCTGGTGGCGCAATTTGCTACTTTCGAAAAGATTCGAAAGCTGGACTTTTTACTGGCTCTGAAAAACCGGACATCCTAACCGATGCTTCCTTTCACCGGGGCGGCTCGTTCCCGTTGCTTCGGATTGAAGCGAGTCGCCGGCTGTGCTACACTATGAAAGAAGAAGGGCAACGACATGAAAAAGATCAAAAAGCTCACAAAAAAGCATGGGATCCTTTTGTTTGCGATCCTCATTGCAACGACGCTGGGCGCCGCAGGGTTCTATCTGACCGGCGGAACGGAAGTCGTATTGACGGATGCGCAGCTTCGGGATGTGCACGAGATCGTGGAGGAGGCCGGGCAGGTGGAATCCAGAAGCGCCGTGACCGTGGTGGCCAAAGGTTCGGGAACCGTAGGCGAGATCCTTGTGCAGGAGGGCCAGACAGTCCGGGCCGGAGATTTGATCCTGTCTTTCAGCGATTTTGCTCCGACGGCGGAAGTGGCAGGCATCCGGGCGCAAGCCCAGGGCGTTTACGCCCAGTATATCGCCGCAAAAGCCCTGTCGGACAGCAACCGTATCCTATACGAAGAAGGGGCTGTCAGCCGGCTGGAATACACCCAGTCTCTGGCGGTTACCAGGCAACTGTCCGCCCAGCTGACTTCTCTGGGCTATTCTGCCGACAGCCTCAGCAGCGCTACCGGGGCTGACGGTGTCATTTCTCCGCTGTCCGGCGTGATCACTGCCGTGTACGTGCGCGAAGGAGAGACGGCGGCACCGGGAACATCTCTGGCCGAAGTGGGCGGACTGGAGGATCGTATCGTGCTGCTCCACATGATCTCCTCCGATGCGGACCAGATTGCCGAAGGGATGCATGCGTCGGTACTGTCTGACGGAACCCTGATCACAGATCAGGCGCGGGTGGACCATATCGGCATCAAAGCCACGGATCACGTTTCTTCTCTGGGCATCGTGCAGAAGCGGGTCCGGGTCGAAGTGGCGCTGCCGGAAGAGGCGGCCCCCAGACTGGGCAGCAGCGTGGATGTCCGCATCATCGTCCGGGAGGCGGAGCAGGTCCTGTCGCTCCCCCTCGCCGCAGTCTTTTCCATCGAAGAATCGTCCTATGTGTACGTGGCGGACGGCGGAAAGGCTGTCCAAAAGCAGGTGGAGACCGGCCTGGAAGGCGAAGAGTATATCGAGATCACCGACGGGCTGTCCCCGGGAGACCGGGTCTTGGCCTCGCCTCCGTCGGACCTGACCGACGGCACGCGGATCAAGGAAAAATGAGAATCGAAACGGTATGAGGCTGCCCGCTTCATACCGTTTTTACCATAGGTTCACAGAGATGACACAGAACGGTTTTACAATAGGCGAGAGAGAAGGGAGCACCGCATGGCCAAAATACTGATCGTGGATGACGAAGAAAAAATCCGGGATGTGATTCGGGAATATGCCGAATTCAATCATCATGAGGTGCGGGAAGCCGCAGACGGCATGGAAGCGGTTACGATGGCGCTGAACGAGGATTTCGACCTGATCATCCTGGATATCATGATGCCCAGGCTGGACGGATTCACGGCCTGCAAAGAGATCCGCCGGGAAAAAGATGTGCCGGTGATCATGCTGTCGGCCCGGGGGGAAGAGTACGACAAGCTGTTCGGCTTTGAACTGGGCATCGACGATTACGTGGTCAAACCATTCAGCCCCAAAGAGCTGATGGCCAGAATTTCGGCGGTATTGGCCCGGCGGAAGCGCAGCCTGGAGAATATGGATGCCCCGGAATTTCGCTCCGGCGGTCTGGTGGTGCATACCGCCTCCAGGACCGTCACACTGGACGGAGCGCGCATCGACCTGACACTGAAAGAATACGAATTGCTGGCGTACCTGATCCGCAATCGGGATATTGCCATGTCCCGGGACAAACTGCTCCGGGATATCTGGGGATACGACTATTTCGGCGATGACCGGACCATCGATACGCACATCAAGAATCTTCGGGGCAGATTGGGTTCTTATCGGGATCGCATCGTTACCGTGAGAGGGATCGGGTATAAATTTGAAGACGACGAAGATCGGGTTTAACCCGGTGAAAAAGCGAAAGATCGATACGAAGAGCCTGCAATTTAAGCTCACGTTGTATTTCCTGCTGTTTGCAGTGATCTTGATGGCGGTCCTTTGGATGCTTCAGATCGCCTTTTTAGACACGTATTACGAATCGGCCATGAAAAGGCAGGTCCAAAGACTGGTGGAATCCGTATCCCGCACGTATGCCTACAACCCGGAGCTGAACGTGGATCAGTTGTGCGCGGATGTTTGGGAGCTGTCTTACGAAAACGACACGTATTTTTATCTGGAGACATCGGACGGTCTGTTGCGCATCACCTCTTCCACCGACTCGGAACGGCCGGGCCGCATGTTCATCGGCGGTGCGGCGGAGTTGACAAAGGCTCGGGCCCTCATTTTGGCCAGCCCGGAAAAAAAGGCGTACTTCTACGTGGAGAATGCAAGACAAGACAGCCGCACGTTGGTCTATGCTGTTCTGACGGAAAGTGACTACAGGGAAGATCTGTTCATTTATGCGTTTGCGCCCTTGTATCCCGTGGATACAACGGTGCAGATTTTGGCGCAGCAGCTTCTGCTGGTCACTGCCGCATCCTTGTTGCTGGCGGTGCTGCTGGCTCTGTGGCTGTCCGGCCGCCTGTCCCGGCCCCTGATCCGGATCCGGGACAGCGCCGAACAGCTGGCGCGCGGCGAGTACAGCGTGCACTTTCAGGGAGGACATTACACGGAGATCGACGAACTGGCCGGAACGCTGACCCATGCGGCGCAGGAACTGTCCAAAGCGGAAGATCTCCAGCGGGATTTGCTGGCCAATGTTTCCCACGATCTGCGCACGCCGCTCACCATGGTCAAATCCTATGCGGAGCTGATCCGGGATATTTCAGGAGACGATCCGGAGAAGCGGAATACCCATCTGGGCGTGATCATCGAAGAAGCCGATCGTTTGGATGCGCTGGTGGGCGATATCCTGACGCTGTCAAAAATTCAGTCCGGGGTGGATGCCATGGAGATGGAGCTCTTGGATGCGAAGGTGTTGACGGATCACGTGCTGGCTGCATTCCGTGTGCTGGAGGAACTGGATTCCTACCGGTTTGAACTGGACGTGCCACCGGAGCCGGTGTGGATCCGGGGCGATGTCCGCCGTTTGTCGCAGGCGCTGTACAATCTGGTCGCCAATGCGGTCCGGTACAGCGACGACGATAAGACGATCCGCGTGGCGTTGCGGGAAGAAGGGCATCGGATCCGGATCACGGTGGAAGACCGGGGGATCGGAATCCCCGCCGACGAACTGGACAGCATCTGGGGCCGCTATCAGCGGGCAAGCAAACAGAATGCGAGAGCGCTTTCCAAGGGATCCGGGCTGGGATTATCCATCACGAAGGAGATCCTGCAGCGCCACGGCGCCGACTTCGGTGTGGACAGCAGAGAGGGCGAAGGCAGCAGTTTCTGGTTTACATTGGAACGGGAAAATATAGTTGACAGGGTGAAACCCTTATGATAGACTATCATTTATTTTTGTTTGGTTGACTATTCATCTCCCGACAGATATAATAGTGTCGGGAGGAATTCTATGTTTGCCATCGGAGATAAAGTCGTGTATCCAATGCACGGCGCAGGAATCATTGAAAAGATCGAAGAAAAGGAAGTTCTGGGTGAAACCAGAGCTTACTATATTTTGCACATTCCCTACGGGAATATGAAGGTGATGGTCCCGGTAGGGCACGCCGACGAGGCCGGGATCCGGCCCATCGTATCCCCGGAGGAACTGGAGGAAGTATACAGACTTCTGGGAGAAGAATCGTCGGAAATGGACGACAACTGGAACCGTCGTTTTCGGGAAAATATGGATTTGCTCAAAACCGGAGACATCGCACAGGTCGCGCAGGTGGTCCGAAACCTCATGCGGGTAGACCGGGTCAAGAAGTTGTCGACGGGAGAAAAGAAAATGCTCACGAATGCCAGGCAGATCCTGATCAGCGAGATCGTTCTGGTTCAGGATCTGAGGGAAGATATCGTAGAGGGAATCCTCGAGGAGACGGTGTAAACCCCGACCGTCTCCCGGATATGATCATAGATAAAACGATACAAAAAACAGAATGCGGAAAGGAGGCAACCTGTTGTTAGAAAAAGTATTCCGCGTAGTTTTTGCCTTTTGTGGAATGCTGTTTGGTTACGGAGTGTCCATATTTCTCATCAATTTCGATCTCGCAGAGCGTTTGGGTGCCAAATGGATCATGACTCCCAGCGAAAAAACACTGGTGATTGCCGTGTTTGTGGGAACGTTCGGACTTATTTTCTTTTATTTTTATGCGGTGCTTCGTAAAAGAGGGGAAAAAATCGCTCGGAATATCGAGTCGGATATCTTAAAGATTCCGGCGAACGAGATCCTTCCGGCGGCAATCGGTCTGATATGCGGTCTTGTAGTCGCATACCTGGTCTCGCAGATTATTAATGAGATCGAGGTACTTCAAACAGCCTACATCAACACCATCCTATCGACATTATTGTACTTTTTCTTCGGATCACTGGGTGTAAGCATTTCCCGAAAGAAAAGCGGCGAGGACGTGAGACCTTCCTGGCTCGTGGGACTTACACAAAAGGACCAGGCAGCAAAAGGCAAGGGGAAAAGCAGTTCCGCTTCCCCCAAAATACTGGATACCAGCGTCATCATCGACGGACGGATCGCAGACATCCTGAAGACCGGCTTTCTCGAAGGAGACATCGTGATTCCCGAGTTCGTGCTGGTGGAGTTGCGCCACATCGCGGATTCCTCGGATTCCCTGAAACGGAATCGCGGGCGCCGTGGTTTGGACGTGCTGAACAAGATCCAGGCCGAATACGGGATCGAGATCTACAACACCGATACGGAAAAAGCGCTGGACGACATCCCCGAAGTGGATGTCAAGCTGTTGAAACTGGCTCAGATCATGAAGGGAATGGTCGTGACCAACGACTTCAACCTGAATAAAGTGGCCGGGATCAAAGGCGTGGGCGTGCTGAATATCAACGAGCTGGCCAATTCGGTCAAACCGGTGGTCCTGCCCGGAGAGGATATGCAAATCTTTCTCGTAAAGGAAGGCAAAGAAAACAATCAGGGCGTAGCCTATCTGGACGACGGCACGATGATCGTGGTGGAAGACGGCAGAAAGCACATCGGCAAGACGATCGAAGCCACCGTTACCAGCGTCCTGCAGACCTCGGCGGGCAGAATGATATTCGCTAAACCGAAAATCCAGCATTCGTGAGGACCTGTCCATGATCGCCAATCAAAAAGTCGCAGTCATCATTGCCGCTGCCGGTTCGGGAAGCCGAATGGGCGGCGGCGTTTTGAAACAGCATATCAAAATCAACGGAACACCAATGGCCGTTCTGGCTTCAAAGGTGTTTTTGCGATGCGAAGAAATCGACTGTCTCGTCTATGTGGGAGAGAAGAACGCGCCGGTGTCCGAGGCGCTTTTCGGATCCACGGAAAAAGAAATTATCGTTGCCGAAGGCGGCCGACGCCGCCAGGATTCCGTGGCAAACGGCCTTCGTAGTCTGCCCCGGGATGTGGATATCGTACTGGTCCATGACGGCGCCAGACCTTTTATTACCCGGGCAATGATCCGGCGGGTATTGGAAGGCGTCTCAAAAACCGGTGCAGCCATCCCCTGTGTGGCGCCGATCGCTACGCTTCGAACCCGGGATCAGACGCTGGACCGTTCAGAACTCTACGAAGTGCAGACTCCGCAGGGATTCCGCAAGGATCTGCTGGAACAGGGGTTCGTCAAAGCGGAAGCCGAGGGCCGGACTGTCACCGATGAAGCTTCCCTGATGGAACTCATCGGCATCGAAGTGAGCCTGGTGGAAGGCAGCTACGGAAATATCAAAGTAACGAATCGGGAGGACTTGCCCATGCGCTATCGCACCGGCATCGGATATGACGTTCATCGACTTGTCTCCGGACGGCCGCTCTGGCTGGGCTGTGTGGAAATTCCCTATGAGCAGGGACTTCTCGGCCACAGCGATGCAGATGTGATCGCCCACGCAGTAGCGGACGCCCTGTTGGGTGCGGCAGCCATGGGGGATATCGGCCTGCATTTCCCGGACAGTGACGATCGCTGTCAAAACATGTCCGGCAAGACACTTTTGGCGCACACGGCACGGCTGCTGCAGGACGCCGGCTTTACAATTTCCTCTATTGATGCTACACTTTCCTGCGAACAGCCGAAAATCGCTCCCTACATCGAGGAAATGCGGTTGCGGATGGCTCGGGCATTGGACATCGACGCAGCCGATGTGAGCATCAAAGCAACGACCCAGGAAGGATTGGGCTTTTCCGGACGGGGCGAAGGCATGGCCGCTCTGGCGACGGCTTTGATCTGTCAGCCGGCCGATGGGCCGGATATACGCTACATCAGAGAAACTGCAAGCAAGGAAGAAAGATAGTATGAAAGCATCCAACATGTACCTGCACACGCTGAGAGAAGTCCCCGCCGAGGCGGAGATCTCCAGTCACGTCCTGCTGCTTCGCAGCGGCATGATCCGGAAGCTGGTGTCGGGCGTCTACGGATTTCTCCCTCTGGGATCCCGGAGCCTTCGTAAAATAGAAAACATCGTCCGTCAGGAGATGGATGCCGCCGGAGGCCAAGAGATCCTCATGTCGGCGGTCCAGCCGGCGGAACTCTGGCAGGAATCCGGCCGCTGGTACGCCTACGGTCCCGAGCTCTGGCGCTTGAAAGACCGGAACGAAAGGGAGTTCTGTCTGGGGCCCACCCACGAGGAAGTGTTCACGGACACCGTTCGCCAGAACGTGAGTTCCTATCGGCAGTTGCCCTTCAATCTCTACCAGATCCAGACCAAGTACCGGGACGAAGCACGCCCGCGTTTCGGGTTGATCCGCAGCCGGGAATTTATTATGAAGGATGCCTATTCCTTCGATCGGGATGAAGCGGGTTTGGAAAAGAGTTATCGGGACATGTACAGTGCCTATCAAAAGGTATTCGATCGCTGCGGATTGACGTATCGGGCGGTAGAAGCCGACACCGGCGCCATCGGAGGCAGCAATTCCCACGAGTTCTGCGCGTTATCGGAAGTGGGAGAAAGCGAGATCGTCTACTGCGACAGCTGCGATATGGCTGCAACGGCCGAACGGGCAGCGTTTCGGGATGCGGTGATGCCCCGGGTCGAAGAGCTTCCCCTCCAGGAGGTGGAAACACCGGGAACCAAGACGATCGAAGCCGTGGCGGAGTTTTTGGGCATTTCCAAAGAACAGACCATCAAAGCGCTGTTGTTCTCCGTGTACAGAGGAGAGGATGCGGCGCCCGATTATGCGGCCGTTTTCATTCGCGGAGACCGGCAGCTCAACAAGACCAAGCTGGTCAATGCACTGAAGGTTCCGGAGTTTGCCGTGGAATTCGCCGATGAGTCGGCGATGCACGAGGCCACGGGGTGCGTAGGCGGATTTACAGGGCCTACGGGTCTTCACGACTGTATGATCATCGTGGACAGCGAACTGGTGGAGGCCAAAAACCTGTGCGCCGGCGCCTGCAGAGAAGGCTACCATCTGATCAATGTCAATTACGGAAGAGATTACAAAGCGGATATCATCGTGGATCTGAAGCTGCTGCAGGAGGGCGATCCCTGTCCTGTATGCGGAGAGCCCGTCAAGGTGGCCAGAGGCATCGAGGTGGGACAGGTATTCAAACTGGGTACGAAATACTCGGAGTCCATGCACGCATACTATAAAGACGAAACCATGCAGGAGCATCCCATCGTCATGGGCTGCTACGGGATCGGCGTCACGCGCACGCTGGCTGCCGTAGTGGAACAACACCACGACAAAGACGGGATCATCTGGCCCATGGCAGTAGCCCCGTACCACGTGATGCTGGTACAGGTAAATATGAAAGACGAAACCCAGACGGCTCTGGCCGGCAGGATGTACGACGAGCTCACGAAAGCCGGCGTGGAAGTGTGTTTGGACGATCGGGAGGAACGTCCCGGCGTCAAATTCAAGGACGCAGATCTTCTGGGCTTTCCCATTCGGATCACGGTGGGGAAAAAGGCTGGAGATAACCTGGTGGAATTCAAACTCAGGAGAGAAGAGGCATATACTGAAATGAAGACCGGTGATGCCGTTGCGAGGGCGACGGAGCTGGTTCGCACAGAAGAAAGAGGGTAAGCATGGCAAAGAAAATCGCAACGATCGAAATGGAAAACGGCGACATGATGAAGGCAGAACTGTATTCGGAAATTGCGCCGACTACGGTGGCGAACTTCGAAAAGTTGATCAAAGAAGGGTTCTACGACGGACTGATCTTCCATCGGATCATTCCCGGCTTTATGATCCAGGGCGGAGATCCCAAGGGTACCGGAACAGGCGGCCCGGGATATTCGATCAAGGGAGAGTTTTCTTCCAACGGATTTCCCAACGACCTGGCTCACAGAGCCGGCGTCCTGTCCATGGCCCGTTCCGCGGCACCCGATTCCGCGGGTTCCCAGTTTTTCATCATGGTGAGCGATGCCCCTTACCTGGATGGTCAGTATGCGGCTTTCGGCTGTTTGACAGAAGGGCTGGACGTGGCGCGGCGCATCGTTTCGGTTCCCCGGAACAAGCAGGACCGTCCGATCGAAGATCAAAGAATGAAAAAGGTCACCATCGATGAAATTCCCTAAACAAAAGCGAGCGGCTGTAGGCTCTGTGAAAGCTCGATGTAGAAGCTGCCGCAAATCTTTGATCCTGACCACGGTCTTGATCCTGTCGCTGACGCTTCTCTTCACGGCACTCACCTGGACCCCTGCAGAAGCGGCCTATCGCACCGACGGCTACGGGATCTTTTTCGGCGATCAGCTGGTGGTATCGACCATGACCGAAGAAGATGCGTTGGAGATTCTCGAGGGGGTCAAAGCCCATTATCGGTTGGAGAACGCTCAAGTCCTGCAGATGGATTTTCAGGGTCGGGTGACTGTGGAAGCCTGCAAAATCGTTCTGCAGGACGCAAAGAATGCAGAGGAAGGCCTGGCTTATGTTTTAAAACATCAGACATCAAAGCTCACAGTGCTGTCACAGCAGAAATACGTACAGACCAGGGAGCTCGAGGAAGGACCGGCCTATTCGGAAGATTTCGGCGATTTCGATGTTTTCGATAAGATCAAAGCCGAACGCTATACGGGCATGCTGGAATACAGCATCCTGCTGACGATGGAAAACGACCGGGTCGTTGACCGCGACATTTCCGACAAGAAAATGATTCTCACGGCAGAGGAACACACCGGAGCCAAGGGACTCGCTTTTACGGAAGAGGGACAGATTCGTTTCGCAGTGTCATTGATTCCGCCGGTCCCGCTGAACGTCACTTCCGCCTACGGAGAAAGCCGGGCGGAAACCGGGTATCACTTGGGTGTGGATCTCTACAATCCCGGCGGCACGCCCATTGCGGCGGCGGCTTCCGGTGTGGTGACCCGGATAAGCGGCGGCGGATCCTACGGGAACCTGATCATCATCGATCACGGCGGCGGTGTACAGACCTATTATTCTCATTGCCGGTCCATAGGCGTGGCGATGGGGCAGACCGTGGAGGCCGGAGATTATATCGGCACGGTGGGAAATACCGGACGGACCACGGGCAACCATCTGCATTTCGAACTTCGGCTCAACGGAGCCACACTGGATCCCATGGAGTTCCTGTAGGAGGCGGCCTTTCGGATCGTCCCCCCCCCCGGAACATCCCGAAAGGAGAAAACGATGAAAGTATATAACACGCTGACGCGAAAAAAAGAAGAATTCATCCCGCTGGACGAAAGCGAAATTCGGATGTACGTGTGCGGTCCCACCGTGTACAATTACATCCATATCGGGAACGCCCGGCCCTTCGTCGTCTTTGATACCATGCGCAAGTACCTGGAGTATCGAGGCAATAAGGTCTGCTTTGTACAGAATTTCACCGACGTGGACGACAAGATCATCAACCGTGCCAGAGAAGAAGGGATCAGTCCCTACGAGGTGGGGGATAAGTACATCAAGGCCTATTTCGAAGATGTTCAGGCACTGAACGTGACGCCGGCCACCGTCCACCCCAGAGTAACGGAAACGATTCCCGAGATCATCGCTTTTGTGGAAGGTCTGATTCAAAAAGGGCTGGCGTACGAAGTGGACGGAGACGTGTATTACAGTGCCAGAAAGTTTCCCGGCTACGGCAAGCTGTCCAAACAAAACATCGAAGAACTGGAAGCCGGTTCCCGGGTCAACGTGGACGAACGCAAGCAAGACCCTCTGGATTTTGTGCTCTGGAAAGCTCAGAAGACAGAGGACGAGATGGCCTGGGAGTCTCCTTGGGGCATGGGGCGTCCCGGCTGGCACATCGAGTGCTCGGCCATGTCCAGGAAGTATCTGGGCGAAACCATTGATCTCCATGCGGGCGGACAGGATCTTCAGTTCCCTCATCACGAAAACGAAATTGCCCAGTCCGAAGGCTTTTCAGGCAAACCCTTCGCCCGCTACTGGATGCACAACGGCTATATCACCGTCGACAATGAAAAGATGTCCAAGTCGCTTGGGAATTTTTTCACCGTCCGGGATATTTTAAAAGAATTCGACGGAGAAGTGCTGCGGTACTTCCTGCTCTCGGGACATTACCGGGGACCGATCAATTTTAGCCGGGATTTGATGGAACAGTCGCAAAGCGCCCTGGAGCGGATGAAGAACGCCAAGGCTACGCTGCTTCATCTGATCGATACCGGATCCGGGCCTTTTACGGAAGAAGAGAAACAGAAAATCGACGGATACGATCGATATCGTGCGAAATTCATCAAAGCCATGGACGACGATCTCAATACCGCCGACGCCATCAGCGCTGTTTTTGAATTGATCCGGGATGTGAACACCGATACGAAATCCGGTGCATCCAAAGACTTTGCCCGGGAATCGCTGAAGCTTCTGAACGAATTGACGGGCGTGCTGGGACTCTTGCGGAAAAAAGAAAACGATTCGTTGGACGAGGAACTGGAGCAATTGATCGCGGAGCGGCAGGAAGCGCGGAAACAAAAGGATTTTGCCCGGGCCGACGCCATTCGGGATGAACTGGCGGCCAGAGGAATCACGCTGAAGGACACCCCGCAGGGGGTACAGATCATCAGGAGTTGACGTGCGATATCTTGTGATCAGCGATACGCACGGAAGGGTGGACGCCGCCGTGCAGATCTGGGAAAAGTACAGCAAAGACGATCCGCTGGACGGGATCCTTCACCTGGGAGATTATGCGGCGGACGCCGAAAAGATTGCCCGGCGCACCGGCGCCCCGGTGACGGCTGTTTCCGGGAATATGGACGGCGCGTCCGAAGTGCCGGATCATCGGATCTGGGAGACTCCCTACGGTCCGATCCTCCTGACCCACGGCCACCGGCAGTCGGTCAAAGGGGGCCTGTCCAAACTTCTTTACAGGACGCTGGAGCTGAAATGCAGTGCCGCGATTTTCGGCCATACGCATATTCCCTGTCTGGAATTCGCGGACGGCGTGCACCTGCTCAATCCCGGCAGTCTTACCCGCCCGCTGGGCGGGCGGCCCAGTTTTGCGCTGCTTACACTGGCAGAAGGCGTGTTTCGGGCTTCGATCTTGTTTCGGGACCCTGTGCCTCCCGCCCGAGGCGGCAAACTCTATGACATGCTGAACCAGTCCGACAGGGCGTAGGAGTGATCATGACCGGACCGGAGAAGATGAATACGACGGCGCTGGCGTATCTGGGCGATGCGATTTACGAATCCTACATCCGGGAGCATGTGATCCGCCGGGGACACGTTCATGCAGATCGGCTTCACCGGGCGGCGGTCCCCTATGTCTGCGCCCAAGGGCAGGCCCGGGCGGTGCGCCGGATGCTGGAGTCTCTTACGGAAGAAGAACAGGGCCTGGTTCGGAGAGCCCGGAATCGAAAATCCGCAACAAAACCCCGTCACGCTGATGCAGTAACCTACAAGTGGGCTACCGCATTTGAAGCGCTGATCGGGTATCTGTACCTCAGCGACCGCCCGGACCGACTGGGGGAGGTCCTGGCGCTGGCGGTTGCTGCCGCGGAAGAGCCGGAGAACGAATAAAGGAGCGGTACAATCCATTGAATTACATCAATCAGTTTCGCGGTCTGCCCAGGCAGGTCTACTGTATCTGTCTGGCGCGCATGATCATCGGCATCGGAAGCATGATTTTCATGTTTTTTTCTTTGCTCATGACCCGGATCCTGGGATTCACGGAGTTTCAGGCCGGCCTGGGATTCCTGCTGATGGCCGTAAGCAGTGTGGGCGGTGCCATCGTGGGGGGGAAGCTGGCCGATCACTTCGGCCGCAAGCGGATCTACATGATCTGCATCGTGCTCACATCCGTGTTGTACGCCTTGACGTCCACGGTGGCCGGCACCCGGAGCATGATCCCGTTCATCTATTTGTCGTCCATCATCGGCAGCGCCTCCTATCCCATCCTGTCGGCGATGGTCGCAGACAGCGCGCCGGAGGAACAGCGCACGGAATGCTTTTCGCTGCTGTATCTGGCCCAGAACCTGGGCTTTGCTTTCGGCCCGTCCATCGGCGGCCTGCTTTTCTATCATCACATGGACCTGCTGTTTCTGCTTCAGGCTGCGATTTTCCTGGCCGGTGGCCTGTTCCTGCAGTTTACGACCACCGATGTGTATGCTCTGGGCGTCGGAAAGGAATTCGGCATTGCCCCCCAGACCGTGGACGTTACACGGCCGGGCCGAACACTGCGGGAAAACACCTTTCGGATGCTCTTTGACCGCAAGCCGCTGTTCGCATTCATCTTCTCCCTGATTTTTCTGACCATGTGCTATCAAATGATCGGCTTCATGCTTCCCCTGCAGATGTCGGACGCTTTCGGCATGCAGGACGGATCCCGGTATGCAGGGCTCATCTGGACGACCAATGCGCTCTGTGTCGTTGTCGGGACACCGGTTATCATCGGGTATACAAAAAAACGTCATCAGCTGAGAACGACGGCACTGGCCACGGTGCTCTACTGCGTCGGTTTCGGGTTCTATGCTTTTGTAAACACGTTGCCGCTGTTCTACGTGGCGGTGGTCATCTGGACCGTGGGCGAGATCATGATTTCCACGGGCGCCGGTGTGTTTATCGCCGCGAACGCACCGGCGACGCATCGCGCCCGGTTCCAGTCGTTGTACGACATGGCCCGCTCCCTGGGACGGGGCTTCGGACCTCCGATCTTCGGGCTGATGTTGTATAAGCTCAGCTACCAGCAAGCCTGGCTGGTGGACAGTCTGGTCTGCCTGATCATCGGAGCATGTCTTTATGCGGTCTACCGGTGGGATGCTGCCGCAAAGAGGGGATAGCATGCATTATTTTCTGCAATTCAGAGGTCTTCCGGGCCAAGTCTACGTGCTGTCGGTTGTTCGATTCCTCATCAACCTGGGGAGCTGCGTGGCAGCGTTCTCGGCACTGTTGTTTTCCGATGTCCTGGGCTGCAGCGAAATGGTCACCGCCGTGCTGCTTTTCGCCATCGCTGCAGCCAATGCGCTGGGGACTGCCGCAGGAGGGCGTTTGGCTGATCAGGTGGGACGGAAGAAGACTTTCGTGCTGTCCTGCGCGCTGATCTTTGCGCTGTATGCGGTTGCCGGTTTCGTCGCCACGACGTTCTGGGTGATCCCGTTGCTGATCGCCGGGCTTTTTGCCAACGGCTTTATCTTTCCTTCGCTGGCGGCCATGGTGGCCGACGTGTGCGACGAGGCGAACAAATATGAGAGTTTTTCCTTGCTGTTCATGGCGCAAAATCTGGGATATGCCATGGGGCCGGCCATCGGCGGCCTGCTGTTCTACGCCCATCTCCCCTGGGTGTTCTGGTTTCAGGCGCTGGTGTTTGCGGCGTCGGCGGCGGTTCTGTGGTTTGCGGTGAAGGAGATCTACGTGCCCGCCGCTTCCGGAGAGATCTCCGGACCGGAGCGGACGGATCTGCTGAACGGAATCAAAGCCGTGCGGAAAAACACCTGGAGTTTGCTCCGGGAGACGCCGCCGATCTACGTATTCATTCTGGGCATGGTGCTTCTGACCATGTGTTATCAGATGGTTTCCTATATCCTGCCGCTTCAGCTTTCGGCAGACTTAGGTCCTCGGGCCGCTTCCGAGTACACCGGGCTCATCTGGACGGTCAACGCAGGGACCGTCGTACTTGCCACACCGATCATTCTGAGGTATGCTAAACGTGGGAACCAATTGAAAAACACTGCTGTTGCAGCAGTGCTGTACACGATCGGGTTCGGTTCCTACATCTGGATCCGCTCCGTGCCTCTGTACTTCGCTGCCGTGATCGTCTGGACGACGGGCGAAATTCTGATCACCACGGGCGCAGGGGCATTTATCGCCAGATATTCCCCGGTCACCCACATCGCCCGTTTCCAGGGACTGTACGAAATCGCCCGCTCCACGGGGAGAGCTTTCGGCCCGCCGGTGTTCGGACTGCTGCTGTATGTGCTCACGTATCGACAGGCCTGGACGGTGGCTGCCGCAGCCTGCATCATCGCAGGTGTCGTGATGTACAGAACGTATCGAAAGATATTCTTACAAGGAGAACCCGCTCATGAGCAAAGCTGACGACCTCTTTGCGGCGATGTGCCGCGATATACTGGACAACGGATATTCTTCACAGGGACAGGAGGTCCGTGCCAAATGGGCCGACGACGGCGCGCCGGCCCATACGAAGAAGCGATTCGGCGTGATCAACCGATACGATCTGTCCGACGAATTCCCCGCGTTGACCCTGCGTCCCACACCCATGAAGAACGCCATCGACGAACTGCTCTGGATTTGGCAGAAGAAATCCAACCGCGTGTCAGACCTCCGCAGCCACATTTGGGATGCCTGGGCCGGTGAAGACGGCACCATCGGAAAGGCGTACGGCTATCAGATGGCCAGGAAGTACCGATTCGGACAGGGAGAAATGGATCAGGTGGACAACGTACTCTGGCAGCTGAAGCATCGACCGGCCAGCCGAAGGATCCTCACGAACCTGTTCAATTTTGAAGACCTTGCCGACATGGGCCTGGAGCCTTGTGCCTACAGTATGACTTTCAACGTCACGGGAGACCGGCTGAATGCGATCCTGAACCAGCGGTCCCAGGACGTGCTGGTAGCCAACAACTGGAACGTGTCTCAGTATGCGGTACTGGTCCACATGATGGCCCAGGTCTCGGGTTTGAAAGCGGGCGAACTGGTTCACGTGATCGCAGACGCCCACATTTACGACCGCCACGAGGCCATCGTGGAGGAACTGATCGCCCGCCCCCGCTACGAGGCGCCCGTCTTTCGGATGAATCCGGAGATCCGGGATTTCTACGACTTTACGCCGGAGGATTTCGTGTTCGAACATTATCAGGCCGGACCCCAGGTGGCCGGGATCCCCGTGGCCGTATGAAAGGGAAAAGGAAGGTGCAAGATATGATCGCCGTTGCTGTCATCGATCGGAACCGCGCCATCGGGCGCGGCGGGGAACTCCTGTGCCGCCTGCCCGGTGATCTGGCGCATTTTAAAAAAACAACGCTGGGAAAGACCGTGATCATGGGGCGCAAAACCCTGGATTCCCTGCCCGGCGGAAAACCGTTGCCCGGCCGCAACACCGTTGTCCTTTCACGGAAGGCCAGGTTGGGGCGGTTTTATGACGACGGTAATTTCAGCGGATTTTTTCTGTCGTCCCCCGAGGAAGTCCTGGCCTATATCGAGAACGAACTTCGCGGGGAGGAAGTCTATATTGCAGGGGGAGAGCAGATTTATCGCCTGTTTTTGGATCGTTGCGACGAATTGATCCTGACGGAACTGGAGCACGCTTTTCCCGATGCCGATGCCTACTTCCCGGAATTCCGGGACCGGTTCGCCCCCATCGAAGAAGGGCCTGTGCAAGAAGAAGGCGGTTACCGGTACCGAATCAACCGGTATCGGAGAGTCTGACCGAGATACAGGCCGGCGCTGCCGGCGGAAGGAACACCATGTCCAAAAGGGAGAACCCACGCTTGAAAGAGCGGGCAACCGAAAAAAACAAGAAGGGAAAGCCGGCGGGAAAATCCGGTGTGAAAAAGCAGTGGAGCGGAAACCGCGAAAGAGACTCCCGGCAGCGGGATGTCAGCCGTGGACGCAACCGTGAACAAGAGGACAATCCCAATCTCATCATCGGCAGGAATCCGGTGGCGGAGGCGATCAAGAGCGGCCGGACCATCGACAAGATCCTGATGCAGCGGGATGGGGAAGGGTCTATCAAAAAAATCGCTTCCATGGCCCGGGAGCGTGGCCTTCCGATCCAATACGTGGAGAAAATCGCGCTGGACAGACTTTGTCCCGGCCGGCCCCATCAAGGGGTGGCGGCCATGGCCGCCGTCCACGATTATGCATCGATCGACGAGATCCTGGCGGGCGCCGCCGTCCGGCAGGAAGAGCCCTTGGTGATCCTGCTGGACGGGCTGGAGGATCCCCACAATCTGGGCGCGATCCTCCGCAGCGCCGAAGGCGCCGGCGCCCACGGTGTCGTGATCCCCTCCCGGCGGGCGGTAGGCCTTACGGAAACCGTAGCCAAAGCTTCGGCCGGCGCCATCGAATACGTGCCGGTGGCCAAGGCGGGCAATCTGGTCAGGACCATGGAAGAGCTCAAGGACCGGGGCCTGTGGGTGACCGGATTGGATATGAATGGCATTCCCTACACCCGGGCCGAGCTGACGGGACCGGTCGCATTGGTGGTCGGCGGAGAAGGCGGAGGGTTGTCTCGATTGATCCGGGAAAAATGCGATCAGATCGTATCGATCCCCATGAGCGGAAAGATCGATTCCCTGAACGCATCCAACGCCGCAGCGGTTCTGCTGTTTGAAATTCGCCGGCAGCGGCGGGGGGCAGAAGAGGAAAAGATCGATGAGCCGTCAGTATGAGCAGAGGACCGACGAGGAACTGGTCGCCCTGGCTTCGGAAGGCGATGAGATTGCGGCGGAACATTTGATCCGCAACTACATGGAACTGGTCAAATCCAAAGCCCGTCTGTATTATATGCTGGGCGCGGATCGGGAGGATATCGTCCAGGAAGGAATGATCGGGATCTTCAAAGCCATCAAGAATTACGACCCCGACAAAGGGGCTTCGTTCCGGACGTTTGCCGACCTGTGTGTCAACCGCCAAATCATCACAGCCATCAAGGCGGCGGGGCGTCGGAAGCATACTCCTTTGAACACTTCGCTGTCTTTGGATCATCCTGTAGCCGACGACGATTCTCCCCGGACTCTGGGCGAAACGCTTTCCGCCGGGACTGCCGCCGATCCGGAAGCCGTTTTCCTGATCGGAGAGATGGCTCAACTGCTTTTTTCCCACGAAAACAGTTTTTTAAGTCCCTTCGAACGAATGGTGCTGGGAGAACTCATCCATGGAAAGACCTACCGGGATATCGCCCGGGACCGGGGGAGGAGCGACAAGTCGGTGGACAACGCCATCCAGCGGATCCGTCGGAAACTCCATCTGTTTTTCGGAGAATACAGCCGGTAAAATCGCTTCGCGAAGATGCCGGCAAACACGTCTGTGCCCGTTGAAAAAAGGCACAAAACGGTTGACATGAGCGATCGTTGCACAGTATAATATGAAACGGTGTAACTCCATCGTATGCTGTTGTAGCTCAGTAGGTAGAGCACTTCCTTGGTAAGGAAGAGGTAGGCAGTTCGAACCTGCTCAACAGCTCCAACTCACTAGCGAAACCAGGAAAAGGAAAACGTGCCGGGCGCTTCTCGAAAGAAAGCCGCGGCGGAAAAGGAGAAGTAAAATGGCAAAATCTAAATTTGAAAGAACGAAGCCCCATGTGAACATCGGGACGATCGGCCACGTGGACCACGGCAAGACCACACTGACGGCGGCCATCACAAAGACGCTGTTCCAGAGATACGGG
>JAAYDG010000174.1 GCA_012729355.1 Clostridiales bacterium | reverse complement strand
TGCTCCAGGAAATCGTCGATGTAACTGGTGTATCCGATGATCACATCCACGCCGGTTCCGCCGGTATTGCCCCCTTCGAATTCCACACCGTCCACGGATCCCACGTAGTCGATATTCACAGTGTCTCCGTCCTGAACGGGGCGATCCGTCACTTCTTCGGTGGTGGTATACTGGGACACCAGCTGTTCCAGCTGGGCCTGAACGGCATCGACGGTGATGTCGTGGGTCTCTGCCGGGACGGCGATCCCTTCGTACTCGCAAAGTACCACATGTTCCAGGGCTGTGATGCCTTCCCAGCGTCCGTTGGCCGTGAGGCCGGTACTGTAGGTGAATTCTTCTTCCTTGGGTCCGCAGCCGGCCAGGGCAAAGGTGGTCAGAGTGATTGCCGCAAGCAGGGCAATGGCTTTGTGTTGTGTATGCATTGTCAATTCTCCATTCTTAAAATAGCACAATCAATCATATCATATTTTCTCCGGGATAGATATGAATTTTCGATGAACATCGGAGGAAATAGGAGCCGAAGGGCTGGACAAACCGGGCAGAGGTGCTATAATAAGATAATAAATATCTTTTGCAGTAATAAATATGACTATGTCAAAGGGTTGCAAGCACCATGACAGACGTAACGAAATTCAACGGACAAACCAAGAGGGAGGAGATCGCCAATTCCGTCACCCACGGCATCGGAGCGCTTCTGGCACTGGCCGGCACGATCGTGCTTCTGGCTGCGGCGATCCTGCACAGCGATGGTGCGGGGATCTTTTCCGCATTTTTCTACGGGATCAGTCTCGTCGTGCTTTACACTTTTTCAACGCTTTACCACGCTGCAGCGGGTCCCCGGAAGAAAGTGCTCCAGAAATTGGATCACTGCTCCATTTACTTTTTGATCCTGGGCAGTTACGCGCCGTTGTGCCTTGTTCTTCTGGACGGGCTTGCAAGCCGGATCCTGTTTATCATGAACGCAGTCTGCGCCGTGGCGGGCATGGTGTTGAACTGCCTGGACATCCGCAGATTTCATAAATTGTCGCTGGCCATGTATCTGATCATGGGATGGTCCTGCGTTTTTGTACTGCCCCCCATCTTTGCCCGCACAGAGCTTATCGGCAAGATTCTATTGGTGGCCGGCGGCTTGTTGTACACCGTCGGCGTGTTCTTTTATGTGAATCGAACCCATCGTTATATGCATTCCGTGTGGCATCTGTTCGTACTCGGAGGCAGTGCAACGCACTACTTTTTCATCCTGTTCTATACCATTTTAAACTGAAGAGAAGACCGCTTGCAGTCTTCTCTTTGCTGTCTTTCGCGGTTATTCCATTGTGTAGGTCCCGGGCGGGATCACATCGCCAAACCGTTCTTTGGCTGTTCGGATATGTTCGATGGCCCGATCCCAGTAGTCGAACAGCTCTCGGGGCGTGTGCGGATCCATCTTGGCATAAAACGCTTTGGTGCGCTCCAGCTTGCCGATCCACCCGGTGCAACGGAAGCTGAACAGGTAATCGTAGTCTTCTTTCGAAAATTCTTCGTTCAAATGCTTTTGAAACAGCATCATCAGATCCTCGTAGCGGGGAATCCTCCCTGTTGGCGTATCACAGGCATCGTATTCTCCGTGGAGTCGTCCTTCTGCCCAGTGCAGCCAGACTTTTTTGGCCAGTTTGCTTGTCATGAAATTTCCTGCGGTATTTTTCATAAAATAGTTGGTGCTGAAGATCTGCGGCGGTTGATCCACTTTTTCACCGAATCGGATGTTGTTCATCGTATATCGGCCAAGGGGATAGGAGAGAAAATCCGTGATGGCCATCGGATCCGATTTTCGAACCCCTTCTTTCCCCAGTGTTGCGCTGGTAGTTTCGGATTCCAGCGTGGCGGCTTTCAACAGGATTCCGTCCTTCCAGGAAGGGGATTCTTCGATGGGCACGGTGATATCGCTGTCCCGGCCGCCGTAGAGGATGCCTTCTACCCGTACCCCGTCCTTTGACTCAAAGCCTTCCTTGTCGATATTCTCCAGATAGTCCAGACGCATGGTGTAGCGTGCGTTTCCATGGGCGATGGGTACTTCGGTGCCCTTGTCGTCCATAACGCCTTTGCGCCATTTCCCGAAATGATTGCGGCCTTCCTCCGGCGTTTTGACACCCATGCCCAGCCAGTAGGGGTGTCTGTCGGGCCCCATCAGGACATTGGTGAAAAGCAGCTCTTGTTCCTTCATCAGATTCTCAAAAATAACAGGGTCATCTTCTTCATTGACGTCCTTGATGATGCCGAACATGCCGAATTCCACGTTGACTGCACGGAATTCTCCGTCGATGTTGCGAAAATAGGCGATATCATCCCCCACGATCTTTTCGCCCGGAATCATGGCCGTAGAGGTTTTGCCGCAGGCGGAAGGGTACGCACCGCAGAAATAGGTCTTTCGGCCTTTCTCTGCGTCGACGGCGGCCATCACAAACATGTGCTCGCACAACCATCCCTCCCGGCCGGCTTTGTTGATGGCCAGTCGCATGGCTTGTTTTTTGAGCCCCACGGAGTTGCCCGCATACTGGCAGTTCAGGGAGTATACGATGTTGTTGTGCGTATCCATATAGATCCTGCGCCGGTCCAGATCCAGAGAATTGCCTCGCTCATCCAGGGTGCCGGCAGAATGAAGAAAGCAGAAAAAGTCGTCTTTTTCAGCGTCTTTCATTTTCAAGAAGTGGTGATAGGCGGAGCGGTACAGGATATATTCGGAATGGGCCACATACCAGCTGTCCGTAAATTGAATACAGGGGACGGTAAAGGGGCTTTCCGTAGGACCTTCGGAAAAGAATTGGATGATGGCTTCTTTTCCTTCCATGATCCCTTTGGCGATCTCCCGGATCTCCCGGTAGCCTTCTGCCAAATCGATGGCGTTCAGCCCGCCCATATCTTCCAGCTTCTCTTTGGGCACCATGATACGGGTGTTCTTTCGGTCTCTGGCCTGATCCTCGTAGTTGTCCCAGTGGATGGTCTGGCCGGCCTTGTTCAATGCGGTTTCTTCTCCTGTTTCCAGCGCCCGTTTTCGCACATGCTGAATGTCGCTTTCGCTGTCGGTGCAAACGTAAACAGAAGCAGGCCGACAATGGTCAATAAAAAATCCGACGAAGTCCAGGACCTTCGGATTATTCAGCGCCGCAAGTTTTTCGTAGCATTGGTGCTCCATGCGGCTTTGCATCAATGCCTGATAATGGACGTTCATTTCTTCTCCTTCAACAAACTCGTGATGTAGGTTCATCTAACCTTACTGCTTCTTGACGAGTCTGTCAATCGACTGCGGCCACAGCTTCGATTTCCACCAGCTGATGTTCATAGCCAAGCACCGTAACACCGGACAAGGTGCTGGGAACATCGTGGTCGCCGAACTCTTTCCGTATGGCGTTCCATGCGATCACCAAGTCCGAACGATGATCGGATGCGACGAGCACTCTGGTATATACGATATCGTCAAGCGAAGCTTCGCATTCTTTCAGTGCTTCTCTCAAGTTTGATACGCATCGTATTGCTTGTTTTTCATAATCACCCGGATCCGAGATTTCTCCGCTTTTGTCAAGCGGGCAAGCTCCGGCCATAAAAAGCAGATCCATGTCTGCCGGCATCCGGGAAGCATAGGCATAATCCACGGAAGCCAGATCGTTTGCGTGGATCAAAGATATTTTCTTGCTCATTGGGTATTCTCCTTGTCAATATACTTTTGATACAATTCCATAGCCGCAGCGGTGTAAGGGTTGCCGTACTGTTCCAGCATTTCCGGCGTACCGTAGTCGACCTGGATCACATCGGTGTTGGTTACGCAAATGGGTTGCCAGACGGCTTCCGCCCCACTGTCGTCGCAGTACAGCAGCAGGTACGGCTGGCCTGTGCTGCCCCATTCTGTGAGCCAGTTTTCACCGTCCGTCTCCTCATGATTCATGCCGCCGACCAGGACACTTTCGATGTTCCCCACGACACGCAGGCGGTATTCCAGCAGATACAAATTGATGCTGGTGTTCTCTGTTGCCGTGCCGGTGTTGACTTGAGTGATGCCGGTGATCTTTGCCTCAGAGACAGCGTTTTCGGGCGCGAACTCCGCCCAACCTGTATGGTAGGACTCGATTTGCTGTCGGACATAATCTTCTGCGTAAAGGACCACTGCCTCGGGGATAGCTTCGTTGGCTTCGTTTTGAATAAGGAGGCTATCCGCAGAAT
>JAAYDG010000173.1 GCA_012729355.1 Clostridiales bacterium | reverse complement strand
CCAGTTTTTCGGCCAGTGTAGTCCCCTTCCGTCCGTTGATGGCAAAACACAAGATCAGCCACAGCAGGATCGCCCAGGGGGCATACCTGGTAAAGATGATATCGAAGTTCATGGCGCCGACCATGGCGGCCACGGGAATCACAGCCCACCAGTTGATGCTGTAGGCCATCAGGGAGGTGAGGATCGCTCCCAGCGCGGCATAAGAAGGCGTTACCTTGCTGGCCAGCATGTAGATCATGAACGCCAAGGGCAACAGCAAGTGCCCCCGTTCCCGCATCACCTGACCGGCATTTGGAATATCTGCGTCATCCATGCCCTTAAGACCGATTTTGCGGGCTTCGTGATGAACACTGATCAAAATGCCCGAGAAGTACAGGATCGCCGGGATGATGGCCGATTTGACCACCGAGGCGTAGGTAAATCCTGTAGATTCGGCCATCAGGAAAGCTGCCGCGCCCATGATGGGAGGCATCAGCTGTCCGCCGGTGGAAGCCGCCGCTTCCACGGCCCCGGCGAATTCCGGCTTATACCCCAGCCGCTTCATGGCCGGTATGGTAAACGATCCCGTACTGACCGTATTGGCCACGGAACTTCCGGAAACGGTGCCCTGCAGCGCCGAAGAAATGACCGCCACTTTCGCGGGGCCTCCGACCCGCCGTCCGGCGATGGCGTTGGCCAAATCGATGAACAGGCGTCCCACACCGGTCTTTTCGAGAAAAGCACCGAATAGAATGAACAGGAAGATAAAGGTCGCCGACACCCCCAGCGGCGTGCCGAAGACACCGGAGGTGGTGAAATACATGTGATTGATGATTTGTTTGATCGTGTAACCCCGATGCCCGAACGTACCAGGAATGTTCTCCCCAAGCAATGCGTACAACAAAAACCCCGAAACGATGATCAGGATCGGCAGCCCTACGACACGCCGGCAGGCCTCCATCAGCAGGAGGATCCCCACGACGCCGACTGCGATGTCCGTAGGGGTATAATTCCCCACATTCTGGATCACGTATTCGTAATTGAACGGGATGTACAGCGCGCAGCCCAGCGCCATGAAAGCAAAGATCGCATCATACCAGGGAATACGATCTTTTCTGAGACTGCGGGCGGCCGGATACAGCAAGAACACCAGCAACAACGTAAAAGCCAGATGGATCGGCCGCAATTTTTGGATCGGGATCGTCCAGATGGTGGTATAGAGCTGGAACAGTGAGAACAGAATCAGGATCGCCGCAATGGCATTGGTGATACGCGTCGGCAGCTGGTTCCGAAAAGAAGACTCTTTATCATATTTTTGCAGGACCGCCTCTGCTTCCAGCCGGGCGACCTCTTCTTCGGACAACCCTTTCCGGTCGATATCGTCTCGGTTATCCTGAATGGTGCGATCCTTTCGAATCTTCTTTTGAAACAATTTCATGAAATACCTCCTGCTTTTAGAGATAGGGGGCGATAGAACGGACAGACAGCATCCTGAACAGCGAAATCCGCCGGATGCCGATATGAACAAGGCTGCCCGATCCGGCCAGCTCCAGCAGGCGAATGGGCGTTTGCCGATAATACAATGTGTGGTCGGGCACGGTCTGAAGCTGGATCGGGATCTGCGTACGCGGAAGATCGATCCCGGTGATCTCGAATCCTTCGGGGGTGCTCCCAAACGCTGTTCCGAGTCCGTCATCCAGTATGGGGATCCCTGCGCCGTATGTTTTAAAAAGCGTGGATCGCAAAACCAGCTCGCTCCCCCGGACTTCGTATCGATCCTCCACCGGCGACAGGTTGACCGAGTGGACAAATCCGATTCGAATCATTTCATTTTCTTCGACCGGGAGTGAAAGCAGCATCTCTTCGGTGTCCGCACTGCTCACAATAAGACGCAGATGGAACGGTATCGTCAAAAATGCGGTACAAACCACGAGTACCGCTACCAGGAAGAGTCGTGCGGGCGACATACCCGCACGTTCCTCCTTCTCTCTTGATGGATTCGGCCCTGTGAAAAAGGCGCGTTTCATTTAGATTCCCATTTCCTCGTAATACTTGAGTGCGCCCGGATGGAAGTCGACCGTAACGCCGTCCTTCGCTTTTTCCAGTTCGATGTCGTTGCCTCTGGAGTGACCCGCGATCAGGTCTTCCTTCGCTTCAAACAAGGTTTTCGTGATGCTGTAGACTAAATCTTCGGACATATCTTCGGTGCAGACCAACGTGGCCAGCATTGCCACCGTTCCAGCACCGGGGACATTGTAAATATCATCGCTGATGATCGTGGGCGCATAGAACGGATAGCTTGCGATCAACGCATCAGCGCCCGCTCCGTCGATGGGGATGACGACAATGTCTTTCATGGTCGATAATTCGACAATCGCATTGTTGGGCAGCGCAGACGTTGCAAACGCCGCATCTACCGTACCGTTCTGCATGGCAGTGGATGCCTCGGAGAAGGACAGATACTGCACGTCGAAATCCTCGTAGCTGAGGCCGTAAGCTTCCAGCACCTGCTTGGCGTTCGTTTCGGAACCGGAGCCCTGATCACCGACACAGACTTTTTTCCCGGCCAGATCTTCGACCGATGTGATGCCTGAATTTGCCAGCGCAACGAGCTGCACCGCCTCCGGATACATGGATGCGATCGCCTTGAGCTTGGGCATTGCGCCGTCGGCTTCCATTGTTTCGGTGCCGGTGACTGCATACCCCAATACATCGTTCTGCATGATGGCCAGATCCGCTTCTCCGTTGTTCAGGGAGCGGCAGTTGGCCGCAGAAGCCCCGGACGTTACTGCTGTGATCTCCAGATTCTCGATTTTAGAAGACAGCACGCTGGCGATCACGCCGCCGAACGCATAATATGTACCGGAATCTCCGCCGGTCACCATGGTCAGTCTGGTAACTTCCGGCGCATCCTCTCCCCCGCCACCGCAGGCTGCCAGCCCAAGGGCTAGGACAAGAACCAGTAAAACAGCGATTATTTTCTTCATAATCTTACCTCCATTTACTTGTTTACTCCGTTACAAGCAGGCGATAGTGCCTTGCCACTCCCGTACATTTTAATCCAAACGAGCTGAGATATCAAGGAAATTTGACAGTTACAGTTAATTGCTGCAGCAATATACATATATTGTCTATCGCGATACTGCTGTGCTACGTTCCGTGTTTTCCTGTCCCGCATAGGAATTGACAGGGTCACATGCGTTTCCGGCCTTGTGTCCGGGATCATTTTCCAGTATAATAAGTCTCAGTAATTATCAGGGGGAATCAGGGATGACGAGACGACTGTTCAATCGCAAATGGCTCAAGACCGCCGCACTTACCGTGTTGTCGGTTCTTTTTATTGCTTTTCTTCCCGGCGGAGCGGTTCGGGCTGCTTCCGAAGAATATGAACCCTTTGCCATCCTGTACAACGGATCCACGATAGCCGGCACTGGCTACATGCACAGAGGCACCCCCTACATCCCGCTGAATGTGCTGCTCCAGCGAGGCAATAGCGGCATTTTCAGTCCGGACACATCGGACATGAAAAATGCCCGTCTGAATATGGATCTCAATCGACTCAACGTGTATATCGGCGACGGCGCGACGACACAGTTCATCAAAAACAATGCCGGTACCGTCTACATCCCGCTTCGCAGCATCGACGGAGAGCTCTATGCTCCGTTGAACACCACGGCACAGTTTGCCGGTCTGGGCTACTCGCTGTACCAAGACACACTGTATTTGGCAAATACGGACAGTCAATCCCTTGCGGGACGTATTCTGTCCGACAACACTCCGGCTGTAGCCTCTCTTGTGGAAAGCGACGGACGCAGTCTTTCTTTTGCCAAAGATGAAGTCGTGCTGATCCGACGGGAAACGCCTAGTTATTATCAGGTCGAATCTCTCACCGGGACATCGGCATATATTATGAAAGACGATCTGCGCATGGCCACTGACGACGAACGCTTGCTGGACTACCGGTTTGTGCCCGGAGAAAAGCCGAACTTTCAGGGACAAAAGATCAACCTTGCGTGGCAATACGTGGGAAACATCAGCCCGGCGGCACCGGAAGCGCACGAAGGAATCGACATCCTTGCACCCACCTGGTTCGACCAGATCGTCGAAGGCAACGGAAACATCGAAAACAACGGGGACCTTGGCTACACCAGGACGGCCCGGGAAAACGGCGCCTATGTATGGGCCACCATCACCAACAATATGAGCACGACGGGCTCCACAAACTACACGACCAAGGTGTTGGCGGACACTGACCTGCGCAACAAAACCATCGCCCAATACCTGTTTTACGCCTGTCTCTACGAGGTGGACGGCATCAACATCGATTACGAAGATGTCAGGGATTCCGACCGCAACAATCTTACCGCATTCGTACGGGAAATGCGCAAGTACACCGAAAGGCTCGGGCTGACGCTGTCCATCGATACCCTGATCCCGAAGCCATGGACTGTGGAATATGATTATGCCGCCCTGGGCAAAACAGTGGACTACATCGCCGTGATGACCTACGATGAACACTATTCGACCAGTCCGTCCGCCGGCTCGGTCTCTTCCCTGCCCTGGGCAGACAAGGCCATACAGGATCTTCTGACCTATGTGGATGGACGAAAGATCCTGATGGGCATCCCCATGTATACCCGTCTGTGGACTGTTTCGCCCACCGGAAAACAAATCACAAACAGGACCATGACGATGACGGCCGCCCGGGAGCTCATCCAAAGCAAAGGTCTTACGCCGCGCTGGCTGCCGGAAACCGGACAGTACTACGCAGAATATATCAACGGCAGCAACACGGACAAGATCTGGCTGGAGGATCCCCGTTCGATCGCAGGACGGCTGACATTGGTTTATACCTACGGTCTGGCCGGTTCGGCCTGCTGGCAGTATTCTCAGGGAGAGGATGCGGCTTGGGATGTGTTTGAGGCAGTCTACAAACGAGGCCTTTCTCCGGGCTCGTTGAATGCCCCTTATTAGGAGGAGCAACGGTGCAGAAAGTACGCTACATCAATCTGGAAAGAGGCTTTCCCACAGTGGATCTGGCCGTGCGGGACATGGTAGGCCAGCTCGGTACCTATAAAAGAATGGGCTACCGGGCACTGGTGTTCATACACGGCTGGGGATCTTCCGGTACAGGCGGCGGCATCCGTACCGGCGTGCGAAAAAAACTGCGGGAACGAAGTCTGTCCGGATTGGTGCTGGACTTTTGCGGCGGAGAAGAATGGAAGGATCGGAGAATCGAATTTATCGACCATTGCAGCCAACTGAAACAATTCGACCGGGACATCACAGAGAACAAGGGTATCACCGTAGTGCTGCTCAAATAAAACAGGCCGTACCCTTCACGATCACGGCCTGTTTTTTCATGTCTGTTTTTCAACGATCATCGCTGGACTCGACCGGAGGCGTCTCCGCCGGCCAGGGCTTCCACTTCCGCCGCGGATACCAGATTGTAGTCCCCCTCGACAGAATGCTTCAGACAAGAGGCAGCCACGGCGAATTCCAAGGCCTCCCGGTCCGATTTGCCCGTCAGACAGCCATAGATGAGGCCTGCGCCGAAACTGTCGCCGCCGCCCACGCGATCCACGATTTTGATGTTGTATTCTTTTGAAAAATAAGAGGTGCCGTTTGTATAAACCATCGCAGCCCAGTTGTTTTCACTGGCGGAGATCGATCCACGAAGCGTGATGGCGACTTTTTGAAAACCAAAACGTTCCGTCAGACGAGCAGCTACCGTCTCGTAGCCTTCCCTGTTGAGTTTGCCGGCGATAATGTCGTTTTGTTCGGGTTCGATGCCGAACACATCCTTCGCATCTTCTTCGTTGGAGATACACACATCCACATACTTGCAGAGCGCTGCCATGGTTCTGCCCGCTTCTTCCCGGCTCCACAGCTTTTTGCGGTAATTCAGATCGCAGGATACAGTCAGGCCCCCGGCTTTCGCTGATTTGCAGGCTTCTTCGCACACAGCGGCAATTTCCGGAGCCAACGCCGGTGTGATGCCGGTAAAATGAAACCAGTCTGCTCCTTCGAAAATCCGATCCCAATCGAAATCCCGGCGGGTCGCCGCAGCGATGGAAGAATTTGCTCGGTCATAAATCACCTTGGAAGGCCGCTGAGAGGCTCCTTTCTCCAGAAAATAGATCCCCACCCGATCTCCGCCCCGCACGATCAGGGACGTATCCACCCCATAGTTGCGCAGGGTATTGACGGCAGCTTGCCCGATCTCATGGGCGGGAAGCTTGGTCACATAACGAGACTCCAGCCCGAAATTAGCCAGTGAAATCGCCACGTTGGCTTCTCCTCCGCCATAGATTGCGCCGAATGCCGATGCCTGAACAAATCGGTAATACCCTTCGGGTGCCAGGCGGAGCATGATCTCTCCAAAGGTT
>JAAYDG010000172.1 GCA_012729355.1 Clostridiales bacterium | reverse complement strand
GTAGTAGCACAGTCGTTCCGTCGTTCGATACGCTGCGGAGCGACGGAGAAACGATAGGAGGAAACAGCATGCTTCAAAAGAAAGATCCCCTCAATCTTACGGGAAAAGTGGCGGTGATCACCGGTGCCGGATCCGGGATCGGACTGGGTACTGCCCAGTTGCTGTCGGCGTATGGTGCGTCGGTTGCCGTTGTGGACGTGGATCCGGCGGGAGCCGAAGCGGTTCGGGAAATGCGGGAAGCCGGGCGGACGGCTGAATTTTTTCGCTGTGACGTCACCGTCGAAAACCAGGTGAAGGAAACGGTGGATGCCGTTGTACGAACTTTCGGACGGATCGATATTCTGTTTAACAATGCCGGCGTCACGGTACGAAAAACCATCGAACATTTGACGGTAAAAGACTGGGATTTCGTAATGGGCGTCGGGTTAAAAGGATTGTTCCTGTTTTCCAAGTACGTGATCCCCGAAATGAGGAAAGCCGGCGGCGGCAGCATCATCAACAGCGGTTCCGGCTGGGGACTCAAAGGCGGGGACCAGGCGGCGGTGTACTGTGCGGTCAAAGGCGGCATCGTCAACGTCACGAGAGCGATGGCGATCGATCACGGTTCGGACAATATACGCGTTAATTCTGTGTGCCCCGGGGATACCGTCACGTCCATGATGATCGACGAAGGCTATCAGACCGGTGCCATCAACGACCGGGTTTCCGAAGAGGAATTTCTGAATTCCTGCGGATCGGACCGCCCCATCGCCAGGATCGGACAACCGGAAGATATCGCCAATGCAGTGCTGTTTCTTGCCAGCGATCTGTCTTCGTGGGTCACGGGGACGGCTTTGGTCGTGGACGGCGGCGGCATTGCTTAAATAATACTGGTAAAGGAGAATGATGTGAGAAAAGGATTCCCCAATCACCCCTACATCCCCAACTCCGTTCCGGAGGTCGAAAAGGAAATGCTGGATTTCCTGGGGATGGAGTCGTTGGATGACCTGCACAAGAATGTGCCTGATGAATTGATGTTCAAAGGCGAAATGGACATCCCCGAGGCCTTCGGGTCGGAATACGAAATGCGCCGGTATGTGGAAGAATTACTGGATCGCGACGGCGACGGTAAAAAATACCTGAACTTTCTGGGTGCCGGTTGCTGGCAGCACTATGTGCCCGCCATCTGCGACGAAGTGAACTCCAGGGGAGAATTTCTGACTGCATACGGCGGCGAACCCTACAATGAACTGGGTCGGTTCCAGACGCAGTTCGAATACCAGAGTCTGGTGGCAGAGCTGGTGGGCATGGACGTGGTGAACGTACCGGCCATCGATTGGGCGCAGGCGGCGGCTACGACCTGTGCTATGGCCCAGCGCAAAACCGGGCGGAAACAAATCGTCCTGCCGGAGATCCTGGACCCCGAAAAGCGAGCCGTCATCGAGAACTTTGGCCGGGCAACGACGGAATTCGTAACGGTAGCCTGTGCGGAAGATGGACAGATCGACTTGGAGGACCTGAAAAAGAAGATTGGCAAGGACACCGCCGGGGTCTATTTTGAAAATCCGAATTATTTGGGCGTGATTGAGACTCGTGGGGAAGAAATCTCCCGCATCGCCCACGAAGCGGGCGCGGAAAGTCTGGTGGGGGTGGATCCCATCACCCTGGGCGTTATGGCTCCGCCGCCTGAATACGGCGCGGATATCGTCTGCGGAGAGCTTCAGCCCCTGGGCATCCACATGAACTACGGCGGAGGGCTGGCCGGATTCATGGCGACCCGGGATGAGGAAGACTATGTGAATGAATATCCTTCCAGGCTCTTCGGCATTGCGCCGACCACGCATCCCGGAGAATACGGCTTCGGCGACGTAGCCTACGACAGGACTTCCTTCGGAAACCTTCGGGACGGAGCGAAGGAATATGTGGGGACACAGGCCGCACTCTGGGGGCTCACCGCCGGTGTCTATCTGGCGACCATGGGTCCCGCGGGCATGGAGGAAGTGGGGCAGACCTGCATGCAGAATGCCCGTTATGCAGTTCAGAAGCTGAACGAGATCAACGGAATCAAAGCCAACAGTTTGGGTGGACACTATTTCAAGGAGTTTGTGGTCGATTTCAGCGCCACGGGAAAGACCGTGGCGGAGATCCACAAGATCCTCTTGTCCGAAGGCATCTTCGGCGGCAAGGACATCAGCGGAGAGTTTCCCCGGTTGGGTCAATCGGCGCTCTACTGCG
>JAAYDG010000171.1 GCA_012729355.1 Clostridiales bacterium | reverse complement strand
GTCCCGAGGATCCGGCGCGGCGTTTTGTCACGCTGCTCAATCCCCTGGGCGAGGATACTTCGGTGATGCGCACGATGCTTCTGCCCAACATGCTGGAAGTGCTGAGCCGCAACATGGCCCGCAGCATCGAAGGCATGCGCGCCTATGAGCTGGGGAATACGTTCTGGGTCGGCGACGACCCCCAAGCGCAGCTGCCGACAGAAAAGGATGTGCTGTGCGCAGCGCTCTACGGAGAACAGGAGAGCTTTTTTACGTTAAAAGGCATTCTGACGGAACTGCTTTCTGTCCTTGGCATCGAAGGGTCGGATTTCGTGGCAGAGACCGGCAATGCCGCCTATCATCCCGGCCGCTGCGCCAATATCGTCTATCGGGGAGCGGTGATCGGCACCCTGGGGCAGATCCATCCCACCGTCGCGGAGGCGTATGATCTGACTCAGGCGGTGTATGCCGCCGATTTGTCTTTCCATGCGTTGTACAGCCTGGTGGATCTGGAAAAGAAGTATGAACCTTTGCCCAAGTATCCGGCCATGAAGAGGGACTTCGCCATGGTGGTGGAAGAGCAGGTGCAAGTGGGCGATCTGGAAAAGGAGATCAAAGCCCGTGCCGGCGAATTGCTGGAGAGCGTGAAACTATTCGATATTTATCGGGGGGATCAAGTTCCCAAAGGATCCAAGAGCGTGGCTTTTTCTCTGACGTACCGTGCAAAGGACAGGACGTTGAAGGAGGCCGAAGTGAACGAGATCAACACCCGGGTCCTGATTGCTTTGAAGGAAGCGCATCACGCAACCCTGCGCGAGATGTAGCGTGAAATCTCATCCGTTATCGTCGACTGGCATTCAAACCAAGGGGAGAAGACCATGAGTGGAATCAGTGAAAAAAATACGGTTGCAGTGAGAATATTCGGTCAGGAGTATTCGATCTCCGGAGAAATGCCAAGAGAGCACATCATCCGGATCGCAGATTACGTGGACAGTAAGATGAACGAGGTGGCAGTTTTGCTGCCGTCGGGTTCCATGTCTTCCGTGGCGGTGCTGACCGCAGTGAACGTGGTGGAAGAATATTTTCACCAGGAAGACGCTATGCTCCAGCTCCGCCAGCAGAATCAGCAGTTGGAGAAAGATGCCCAGCACTACGTCCACCTGTGGGATGAAGTGAAAAAGAGCTTTGCCCAGTACAAGGAGGACATGGCCAGCAGCATCGAGCAGAAGGAAGAAGCCCAGCGGGAGTATCAGGAAAAGGAAAAAGAGATCGCCGCACTTCGGGAGGAACTGGCCGAACTGAAACGGGGGAACGAGACCCTCAGAGCCCGGGTAGAGCAGATGACACAGGATATGAGTCATCAGGACCATTCCCAGGAGGAAAACATCGCCACGATCAAAGAGCTGGAAACCAAGTGCCGAGATATCGAAAGCAGCTTCTTCGATATCCAGATGGAAAATATCCATTTAAAGAGCGAATTGGAGACCCTGAGGAAGAGTGGACAGTAAGCGTTCGAGAGACAACAAGATCAATCCGAAGGCGCTGCGGGTCCTGGAATACGACAAGATCATCGCCATGCTGCGCAGCGAGGCCTGCTCCGGCCTGACGCGGACGATCATCGATGCACTGCAGCCCGATACCGACCGGGGACAGATCCGGGAGGCGCTGGCCGACACCGACGAAGCCGTGACGGTGATTTTGCGGAAGGGAACACCGCCCTTCGGCAACTTCTACGATATCGGCGGGTTCGTCCATCTGGCGGCCAAAGAGGGGGCTCTGACGCCCAGGCAGCTGCTGGAAGTGGCCTACAATCTGACATCGGCCCGCAAGACTGCCGCATTTTTGAGTGCAGATCTTCCGGAGCTGCCCAGAATACAGGGGCTGGTTTCGGCGATTGCCGTTCTCCGGGATCTGGAGGAGGAAATCAAGCGCTGCATTCTGTCCGAGGACGAGATCGCCGACAGTGCCAGCGCAGAGCTGAAACGGATCCGGCGCGCTATCCTGCGGCAGAACGAAGCCATCCGGTCCAAGATCCAGCAGATCGTGGGATCTTCGGAGAACCGCATGTTTCTGCAGGATGCGCTGGTCACCCTGCGACAGGGCCGGTACGTGATCCCGGTCAAAGCGGAGCACAAGAATCGTCTGCCGGGCATCGTTCACGATCAATCTTCCTCCGGCGCAACACTTTTCGTGGAACCCCAGACCATCGTGAACATGAACAACGAACTCCGGGAACTGGAGCTGGAAGAAAAGAAAGAGATCTTCCGCATCCTGCAGGAGCTGTCGGCCGGAGTCGGCGCCCGGGAGCTTCAGATTAAGGGGAACCAGGAGATCCTCACGCAACTGGATTTTATGTTTTCCAAGGGCCGTCTAGCCTGCAATATGAACGGAAGCCGTCCCGACATCAGCGGAGAAGGCGTGCTCCGGATCCGGAAGGGAAGACATCCTCTGATCGACAGGAAGACCGTGGTCCCCGTGGACGTGGGCATCGGCGAATCCTACGATACGCTGGTGATCACCGGACCCAACACCGGGGGCAAGACCGTGACCCTCAAGACGGTGGGACTGTTGTGCCTCATGGCCCAGTCCGGCTTATTCGTCCCTGCGGGAGACGGGACGGTGCTGCCGGTTTTTGAAAACATCTTTGCCGATATCGGCGACGAGCAGAGCATCGAACAGAGCCTGTCCACCTTCAGTTCCCACATGAACAACATCGTGGACATCGTGATCGGCGCAGGCAAAAACACACTGGTCCTTCTAGATGAGCTGGGCGCCGGTACGGACCCCACGGAGGGAGCCGCCCTGGCCATGGCTGTGCTGGACCATCTGTACGGAAAAGGGTCCGTCACCCTGGCTACGACCCACTACACCGAGTTGAAGAAGTATGCCCTCGCTACCTACGGCGTGCAGAACGCATCCATGGAATTCGACGTGGAGACCCTGTCGCCCACCTTCCGGCTCACCATCGGCATTCCGGGCAAATCCAACGCCTTCGAGATTTCCGAAAAATTAGGCCTGCCGGAGCACATCATTCTCCATGCCAGGAACCTGCTGGAACGGGGAGACATCCAGTTCGAAGATGTTTTGTCCTCCATCGAGCAGGAGAAAAAGCAGGCCGAAGAGGAGCGGGAAGAGGCGATCCGATTGAAGCTTTCCCTCAAGGATCAAAAAGTGCGGATGGACCGTCTGGCGGAACGCCTGCAGACGGAGAAGGAAAAGATCTTGCGGGACGCCCGGGAGGAAGCCCGGGACCTGCTTCGGGAGACCCGGGAATCCGTGGAGGAAGCCCGTAAAGAGATGGATCGGGCACGGGTTTCCCTCAGCGCCGGAAAGGATCCTTCCCTCAGCCGGGAGCTGGAGGAACAAAAACGAGTCCTGCGGGAGCGAGAAAAGGCCTTGCGGGAAAAGCGGAAACCCGTGGTCAATCCTGCGCCGCCGGACAAGGAAGAGCTCCGGATCGGCCGGCGGGTACATGTGCTCTCCGTGGATCAGAAGGGCAGTGTGCTCACGGTGCCCGACGAGAAAGGCAACTTCATGGTCCAGGCAGGACTGTTGAAGCTTTCGGTGAATGTGGCGGACGTGATGCTCGTGCAGGAAAACGTCACGGAAAAGGAACGGGAATCCCGGAAGTATTCCCGCATGTATCACCAAAAGGCCATGGAGATTTCCCCTTCCGTGAACGTGGTGGGCAAGAACCTGGACGAAGCGGAAATGGAAGTGGACAAGTATCTGGACGACGCTTTCCTGGCCGGGCTGGGCCAGGTGAGCATCATCCACGGCCGCGGCGCGGGGATCCTGCGGGACGGCCTGAGCAGCATGCTCAAGCGCCACCGTCACGTGGACAAATACAGACGGGGAACCTATCAGGAAGGCGGCGAAGGCGTCACCATCGTCACCTTGAAAAAATAGCCAACAACAGGAGGACCTATGCTTAGCATCAAAAAGGAAATCGCCCGGATCCTGCAGCGGCAGTTGCAGGATATGAGCGTGGAAGAGATCGAAAATTCCATTGAAATACCAACGGACAGCAGCATGGGCGACTATGCGTTTCCCTGTTTCCGACTGGCCAAAGCTCTGCGGAAGCCGCCCCACGTGATTGCGGGAGAACTGGCATCGTCCATCGGAGACAACGAACTGTTCGCCCGGACCGAGGCGGTGAAAGCCTATGTAAACATGTTCATCGACGGACAGTGGCTGGCCCGCATCACACTGGAAGACGTGTGCGGCGCCGGGGATGACTTCGGCCGCAGCGACATCGGCGCGGGACGTCCCGTGATCGTGGAATTCAGCTCGCCCAACATCGCCAAACCCTTCCATATCGGCCACATCCGGACCACGGTGATCGGCAACGCCATCTACAAGATCTTCGATTTCCTGGGCTACAAGACCATTCGGATCAACCATCTGGGCGACTATGGGACCCAGTTCGGAAAGATGATCGTGGCCTATCGCCACTGGGGAAAAAGAGAGGACGTGGAAGCGGCGCCCATCAGCACCCTGCTGTCTTACTACGTCAAGTTTCACGAAGAGGTGGAAAAGGATCCGAGCCTGGACGACGAAGCCAGGGAAGTGTTCTCCAAACTGGAGCATCAGGCGCCGGAAGAGACGGCGCTGTGGCAGTGGTTCCGGGACGAGAGTCTCAAGGAGTTCTCCCGGGTCTACGAGATGCTGGACATCGAATTCGACTCCTTTGCGGGGGAAAGCTTCTATTCCGACAAGATGCCTGCCGTCCTGGAGGAAATGGAGGCCAAGGGCATCCTGAAGGACTCCCAGGGCGCCAAGATCGTAGACCTGGAGGAATACGGCATGCCCCCGGCCCTGATCACCAAAACCGACGGATCCTCGCTGTATATCACCCGGGACATCGCTGCGGCGATCTATCGAAAAAAAACCTATGACTTCTTCAAGAACATCTACGTGGTCGGTGCCCAGCAGAACCTGCATTTCCAGCAGTGGTTCAAGATCCTGGAGCTCATGGGCCACGAGTGGCACGACCAGTGTGTCCACATCAA
Organism: Clostridiales bacterium; assembly: GCA_012729355.1. Classification (GTDB taxonomy): domain Bacteria; phylum Bacillota; class Clostridia; order Peptostreptococcales; family Anaerovoracaceae; genus UBA10908. The sequence goes on along the minus strand of JAAYDG010000171.1, from coordinate 4,664 downwards.
CTTCGGAACCGTCAGTCTGGCGGAAGGCACGCTATCCACGCGGAAAGGCCGGGTGGTCTTTCTGGAAGATGTGCTGAACAAGGCGGTGGAACAGACCCGCCAGGTGATCCGGGACAAGAACGTGAACACCGACAGCATCGAAGAAACCGCAAAGATGGTGGGCATCGGCGCCGTCATCTTCCAGGAGCTGTCCAACGGGCGGATCAAGGACTACACCTTCTCCTGGGAGAAAACGCTGAACTTCGACGGCGAAACGGGACCCTACGTGCAGTATACCCACGCCAGGGCAGCCAGCGTGCTGCGGAACGGCGGATGGACGACGCCGCCGGACATCGATGCCGTCGACCTGGCCTATCTTGCCGAAGACAGCGCTTTTGCCCTGCTCAAGATGATTTACCGGTTCCCGGAAGTCGTCTTGGATGCCGGGGAGAAATATGAACCCTCCCTGATCACGCGGCACATCGTGGACGTGGCGCAGGCGTTCAACAAGTTTTATCACGATGAACATATCCTCACAGAAAACGCCCGGGAAAAGGAAGCCAAGCTGCTCCTCACCTACGCAGCGAAGCAGACCATCAAAAACGGGCTGGGTTTGTTGGGGATTCAAGCACCGGAGAAAATGTAATGCAATACGAAGGAATGGTTTACCGGCCTCCCAGCGAGGCCTACAGTCTCATCATACAGATCACCATCGGCTGCTCCCATAACGAATGCACCTTCTGCTCCATGTTCAAGGACAAACAGTTCCGGGTCCGAAAGCCGGAAGAGATCCGGGCGGACCTGACGGAAGCCAGAGGGTATTACAAGCGCGTCGACCGGATCTTTCTGGCTGACGGTGATGCTCTCTGCCTGGCTACGGACAAGTTGATGTCCATTCTGGATCTGATCCGCGAGCTCTTTCCCGAATGTCGGCGGGTGGGAATCTACGGGTCCGCCCGGGATGTGCTGCGCAAGACACCCGAGGAGTTGATCCGTCTGAAAGAAGCAGGCCTGGGCATCGTGTATCTGGGCGCCGAATCCGGCAGTCCGCAGATCCTGAAAGCCATCAACAAGAATGCCACTCGAGAAGAGCTGATCGAATCGGTGCAGCGCATCGAAGCCTCCGGCCTGCGCTCCTCCGTCACGTTCATCTCCGGCATGGGCGGCAGAGCCCTGTGGCAGGAGCATGCCCTGATGACGGCTTCCATGATCAGCGAAATGCAACCCTATTACGCCAGCGTGCTCACCCTGATGGTGGAGCCGGCGGCGCCGATCTACGAGGACATCCGGGCAGGGCGTTTCGAGCTGCTCACCCCGGTGGAAGTGATGGCGGAAATGGAGTGTCTGCTGGAAAACATCCACGTCACCCGGAAATGTGTATTCCGGAGCAACCACGCTTCCAACTACCTGTCTTTAAAAGGTGATCTGCCCGAGGACCGGGAACGGATGCTGGCCCAAGTCCGGGCGGCGAAGGAGAATACGGCGATGCTCAAGGAGGAATATTTCAGAGCTTTGTAAGGACGGAGGATCGACAAGTCATGAAAATCTTGCTGACTACACTCAATTCGAAATATATCCACTCCAACCTGGCGCTTCGCTATCTGTATTCCGTGGCCGGTTCCTACCGGGATCAAATGGAGATCGACGAATACACCATCAATCACACCGACGACTACATTTTTACGGAACTGATGCGCAAGGACAGCAAGCTCTATTGTTTTTCCTGCTACATTTGGAACATCGAACGGATCCTGTATCTTGCCAGAACGTTGAAACAGGCCAAACCCAATGTAAAGATCCTTCTCGGCGGCCCGGAAGTGAGCTACGAAGGCGAAGAATTCCTTTTTCAGAACCCTTGCGTGGATTATGTGATCCAGGGAGAGGGAGAGGGTCCTTTTTTTGCTTTCTTAAAGCAGTATTTTTCCACCGTTCCCGACTACGACAGTGTCTGGGGCCTTTTGTACAGGGCCGACAACATCGTTCGGAAGAACAAGCCCTGTCCGCCGCTGAAATTCGAAAGCGTGCCCAATCCCTACGAACAGTTGCCCGCCGAAGAGGACAAGATCCTTTACTACGAATCCTCCCGAGGCTGCCCGTTCCGGTGCGCTTATTGCCTGTCCTGCATCGATCGGCAGGTGCGGGCGCTGCCCCTGGATCGCGTTAGAGAGGATTTGAAGTATTTCATTTACAAGCGGGTGAAGCAGGTGAAGTTCGTGGATCGGACCTTCAACTACGATGCGTACCGCAGCCTGGAGATCATGAAATACCTGATCGAAAAGGACAACGGCTTCACCAATTATCATTTGGAGATATGCGGCGAGCTGCTCACCGAAGAGCACTACAGGCTGCTTGAAGGCGTTCGTCCGGGGCTTTTCCAATTCGAGATCGGCGTTCAGTCCACCAACCCCTCCACGCTGAACGCCATCAACCGGAGAGGCAATTTCGAAAAAATCACCGAAGCGGTCCAACGGCTCAGGAAGATCGGCGGCATCCATCTCCACCTGGACTTGATCGCCGGCTTGCCGCTGGAAGATTACAGCCGGTTCCGCCATTCCTTCAACGATGTTTACAACCTGCAGCCCGATGCTTTTCAGGTAGGTTTTCTGAAGCTGCTCAAAGGAACACCGCTGCGGGAAGACGCAAAGATATACGGCTACGTGTATCGTCAGAAAGCGCCCTACGAAGTGATCACCAACAGCTATATTTCCGCCGATGGTCTGGTCCGCCTCAAGATGATCGCCGATATGGTGGATCTGTACTACAACCGGGGCGGATTCAAAGGGACCTTGAACAAAGCGCTGTCTGCTTCCGGAAATCCTTTCGATTTCTACGAGGAGTTGGCGCTGTGGTACTATCTCAAGGGCCATCAACGGAAGAACCACAAAAAAGAGGATCTGTACCGGATCTTGCGAGATTTTCTGATTCAGTGGAATGGAGACGAAGAGAACAACGAATTCGACGACCTGCTGGAAGCGGACCTGGCCCAGGCGATCAATCCCGAAGTCGTGAAGCGGCTTCGCAAGGAAGGTTGGGCCCTGAAAGGATGACTGAGATGAAGAACACACCGGATCTGAAAGAACGGAAGGACAGAGTCGCGCCCTATCTGAAAGAGCTGGCGGCGTCCTTTTTGTTCGATTCGTTTTCCGAGGATTTCCTGAAAAGGGAGGGGTTGGATTTTATGATCGGCGTGCCGATTCCGCTGGCCCAAGAGGATCTTGCGGCCTTTGCGGAAAACGGATTGCCCGTTGTCCGGCTGGCAGACAACATGGCGCTGCTCTGCGGCGCCGATCCGCAGTTTCCTTCCGCAGGCAGCTACCTGCGGTATCTGGCCCGTTTTTTCGATGAAAAGCTGGTCGACGTGCTCGTGGAGATGGGGGGGCGGCATTTGCGGGATGCGGATCATGCAAAATCCGCCGCCTACTTCCGCAGCGCCCTCTTGCTGGAATCCTCTCATCAGAAGGCGCTCTTCGGCTACGCCTGCGCCTGCCGGGAGTGGTATCTGTCTCTGGACGCGGAAACCCACGCCGCCCAGATGCAGGCTTTCAAAGACGAATCCACCGAATTCTTCGAATGGTGTCAGACCCTGTACCCGGAATTCGGCGCCGCTTACTATTTCCTGGGCTACGCCTATTTGAACCTGGGTCTCTACACCAAGGCCAAGCTCACCTGGGATCGCTTCTTGGCGCTGACGCCGGAGGAAGAGGAAAGGCAGGAGATCGAAGACCGATTGGACCAGCTGAAGGACCCGGTCCGGATCGAAGAAGGGATCAACCTGCTCCTGAGCGGAAAGCTCCGGGACGGACTGGCGATCCTGGAAACCTATGTCCACAGCGAGTACCGGAACTGGTGGCCGCTGCACTACTATCTGGCCTCGGCTTACCAGGCTCTGGCCTACGTGGACGAAGCCATCGAGGGCTTCCACAAAGTACTGGAACTGTCCCCCTCTCACATCGACAGCACCCGCCAACTGGCGGAATTATACGCTTTGAAGGATGACGGAGAAAAGGCGGAGAAGTATCGCCGCAAAGTCGAAATACTTCAACAGAATCGGGAAGTTTAGTGTTGACAATGAAGGGCGCTTTGTTGTATAGTATCTCTTGTCGCAAACAGGTCAACATTCCAAGGTAGCTCAATGGTGGAGCACTCGGCTGTTAACCGATAGGCTGTGGGTTCGAGTCCCACCCTTGGAGCCAAATTGGTCCGAGCCCCTGTTTGGGGTTCGGACTCTAATGGGACCGGACCGCATATCCGAAAGCGTGCGCACAAGGCAATGCCGGGATGGCGGAATTGGCAGACGCACAGGACTTAAAATCCTGCGATAGCAATATCGTACCGGTTCGACCCCGGTTCTCGGCACCAATTTAATATCTGTATTGCGAAATACAACATCGTCGCGGGGTAGAGCAGCTGGTAGCTCGTCGGGCTCATAACCCGGAGGTCGTAGGTTCAAATCCTTCCCCCGCAACCAAAAAACACAGATCCCCCGTTCACGGGGGATCTGTGTTTTTTCTGTACGATGGAGAGGATTTGGCCCGGTAGGTTTCCTGTCGGCCGCTTAGCGAAGCAAGCACCTTCGTCCGGCGAGCTTAGCGACGACGGTACCCGACAGCCTGAAAGGCGAAGGGTGCAATCCTTCCCCCGCAACCAAAAAAAGCAAATCCCTCGTTCGCGGGGGATTTGCTTTT
>JAAYDG010000026.1 GCA_012729355.1 Clostridiales bacterium | reverse complement strand
TGGAGTTACCCCTGCCAGAGTTGGCGAGACTTCCGGCGACCGAAGGGAGTCGAAAGTCCGCAACTTACGGCTTGAATGAGTAGACTGATTAATATGCCGACGGCAGATATAACATGATTTGATCATCGAGGAGGAACTATGAAAGATTTACAGAAGAATTTGAGAGTCGCCCTGGTCCAGGCCACGCCGGTGATGTTCGACAAGGACGCCACCATCGAAAAAGTGTGCGGCCAGATCCGGGAAGCGGGCGAGAACGGTGCGGAGCTCATCGTGTTCCCAGAGTCTCTGATCCCCTGCTATCCTTACGGTCTCACCTACGGATTTACCGTGGGCTCCCGGACGGAAGCCTGTCGAGACGACTGGAAAATCTATTATGACAATTCCGTGCTCTGCCCCAGCGCCGATACGGACAAGATCGGCGCCGCCGCCAAAGATGCCGGCGCCTATGTGAGCATCGGCTACACCGAGCGGGACTATGACAACGGCACCTTGTACTGCTCCAACATGATCTTTTCTCCGGAAGGCGAGCTGCTGTGCAACCACCGCAAGCTGAAGCCTACCGGCGCCGAACGGCTCATCTGGGGCGATGCGGACCGGGATTTCTTCCCCGTGGTGGAATCCCCCTGGGGCCGTATGGGCGCGTTGATCTGCTGGGAAAATTACATGCCTTTGGCCCGGGTGGCCCTCTACATGAAAGGCGTTTCCCTCTATCTGTGCCCCAACACCAACAACAATCCGGAGTGGCACGCTACCATTCAGCACATCGCCATCGAAGGCAAGTGCTTTGTATTTCACGTCAACCAGTATTTCACCAAGGAGATGTATCCGGACAGCTATCACGGACCGGCGCCCGGGCAGATCGCCGAACTTCCGGTTGCTCCCTGCAACGGAGGTTCTGCGGTGATCGATCCCTACGGCCACTACGTGACCGAGCCCGTTTGGGATAAAGAATGCATCATCTATGCCGACATCAATCCGGATGAAGCGGCCCGGGCCCGCATGGAGTTCGATCCCTGCGGCCACTATTCCAGGCCCGATGTGACAGAGCTGATCGTATATGAATAAAGACAGCATCCAATGAACCCTCGGAAACAGGAGAGAACAGGAGAGCCGACATGACATTCGAAGAACTTTTCAACGACAAAGAGCCCAAGGATGTGCTCAGAAAGTTTTACGATATTTCTCAGATCCCCCGGGTGCCCGGTTCCATGAAGCCCATCAGCGACTACATGGTGCGCTGGGCCGAAGGCCTGGGTTTGGAAGTCTTTCGAGATGAGACGAACAACGTGTTGGTGCGGAAACCCGCAAGCCCCGGCCGGGAAGATCGTCCCACCATCATTCTCCAGTCCCACATGGACATGGTCTGCGAAAAGGAACCGGGCAGCGCCCACGATTTTGAAAACGACCCCCTGCGGCTCCGGGTCGTGGAGGGTGATAAAGTAATGGCGACCGGTACTACGCTTGGGGCCGACGACGGCATCGGCGCAGCGCAGACCATGGCCATCCTGGAGGACGACAGCCTGGCCCATCCGGCGATCGAAGCCCTGTTCACCGTGGATGAAGAGACGGATATGAAGGGTGCCTGGAACTTCGACTGCAAGCTTCTGAAAGGGAAGACCATGGTCAATCTGGATTCCTGCGCCAGAATGGTGGCCGGCAGCGGCGAGTTGGAATACAAGATGCGTTTTGACAAGGGAACCGAAACCGTTGCGCCGGACAGCCGGGTGATGAAAGTCCGGATCGGCGGCCTCATGGGAGGCCATACGGGACAGAATTCCATGCTGGAGCGTGGCAATGCGATCATGATGGTCAACCGGATCCTGCTGGAACTGGAAAAGCAGATGCCTTACCAGCTGATTTATATGCAGGGCGGGCGGGGCCTGTCCTCTGCTTATGCCAGAGATGCCTCCGCCACCATCGCTTTTGCCCCGGAATACGAAGCAAAAGTACATGAAATCTGCGACAGCCAGCTTGCGGTTTTTCGCTATGAACTGGAGCATCGGGATCCCGGCGTAACGCTGCGCCTGGAAGAGGTGCTGCCGGAGTACGACCAAGCCATGGATGCCAAGACCGCATACCGCCTGCGCAGCCTGATCCTGCTCTTGCCCGACGGCGTCTTTACCCGCCATCGGGTATATGAAGGCTGTATGGAAAGCACGTCCAATGTGGGCGTCGTGGAAACAGAGGAGCGGGAGATATACTTGACGATTCTGATCCGCAGTTTCATGGAAAATCGGAAGTTCTATCTTTTGGACAAAGTGCGGCGTCTCTGTCAGCTGTTGGATGTGCGGACGGAATTGGGCTACAATATCCCCCATTGGGAATTCTGCGTGAGCGACCGGCTCATGGACCTGGCGGCAGAGGTCTACGGAGACGACCCCGTCACAGTGGCTCAAGGGACTCTGGAGACCGGAATCTTTTGCCAGCACATGCCGGATACGGAGATCATCGCGCTGGCCTGTCCGTATTATAACGCGCACTCACCGGAGGAATATTTTCTAATCAGCGAACTGGCGGATTCTCAGAAGAAGTTGAAAGAACTCTTGGCGAAATTCTGATAGAGGAGCGGAAAAAATGGAATTTGAGAACAAAGTCGTGATGATTACCGGTTCGACCGGCGGAATCGGAAAAGCCTGCGCTGTATTGTATGCAAAGGATGAAGCCCTGTTGGCGCTCCTGGGGCGAAGCACCGAAAAACTGGAAGCCCTGCGGAAGGAACTCGGACTCCCGGCAGATCGATGCCTTCTTTTTGCCGGTGACATCAGCAAGGAAGCGTATGTGAGGAAGACGGTACAAGAAACCCTGGACCGATTCGGCCGCATCGATGTCCTGATCAACACGGCCGGAAACGGAGGTCCGGCAGCTTTGACAGAGGATTACAGCTACGACGCGTTCAAAGCCTGCTACGAAACAAACGTGTACGGCACATTCCTGACCATGAAATATGTACTTCCGGCCATGAAGAAGCAGAAGAGCGGCGCGATCGTCAACACGGGTTCCTCTTCGGGGATCCGGGGGTACGAACTGGAAAGCGGATACGGATCTTCCAAATGGGCCACCATCGGGCTTACCAAGAATGTCGCCAGCGAAAATGCGGATACCGGTGTGCGGATCAACAGCGTTTCTCCGGGTTGGGTGGACACGAAGATGATGGCGCAGATCCTGGAGAACTATGCCAAAAAAAGCGGCGGCGATCCCGCAGCCTATTTCAGCACCAGTCCCATGGGCCGGGCCGGTACTCCGGAAGAGATCGCGGAAGGAATGTACTACTTGACTTCTTCCAAAGCATCATATGCCAACGGAACCAATTTGGTGCTCGACGGCGGTTCCACGATCGGATAAAATCGGATCAAAAAAGTTTTCCCCATCCGCGCGGATGGGGAACTTTTTTTGATGTGCTGCCGTCCAAAGGATAAACACACTTCAAACTGCGCCGAAAGGACAGGAGGAAACCACGATGTTCCAAAGAGATCGATATAAAAGGAAGGCAGCCTCGGCCATCTGTATGCTGCTTCTGGCGCTGACCTTGCTGGGGGGGTGCGGCGGAGCCTCCAATCAGGTTGCGGAAGACCGGAGTACTTCCTCAAGCTATGATATGGGCAGCGCAGAACCCGGGTCGGGCTTCGGAGCCGACGGACTCGAATACAAAAGCGAGGCCGAAGCAGGTCAGGCAGCCGCCCCGGACGCAAGCGCTGCGTTCCGCCGATACGGAGAGAACGTCAAACTGGTGTACACCGCACAAATGAGACTGCAGACCACAGATTTTGAAAAGGCGGAAAGCGAGCTGACGGCGCTGGTGAACAGTTTGGGCGGATATTTTGAATACTCCCACGTGGATCGGGGCGGCTACGATTCCGACGGGACGCGCATCTATGGGAGCTACACTGTCAGGGTCCCGGCGGAGAAGTACGAAAGCTTCTTGTCTACCGTGAGCGATGCCTGTCACGTGGTGAGCCTTGACCGTTCCGTAACGGACATCGGCATGGAATACTTCGATGCGGAGACCCGCCTGAACACATTGCGCACGAAGATGGAACGGCTGACAGCGCTTCTGGAGCGCGCCGATGCCATGAGCGACATCATCGAACTGGAGAACTCCATCGCCAATACGCAGTATGAGATCGACTGGCATACGTCCACGCTCAACCGGTATGACAGCCTGGTGGGGTATTCCACCGTGAACATTTCCCTGGAACAGGTGGCACGCCTGAGCGGCGGTGTGGATGATGCGGAAGGATTCTTTCCTTCGCTGTTCCGCAACCTGAAGGAAGGGATCGGCCACTTCGTGGATTCCCTGGAAAAAGTCGTGTTCTGGATGGCATACAACCTGGTGGCGCTGGCGATCCTGGCCGTTCTGCTGATTCTGGGCTGCAAGTGCTACCGGAAGCACAGACCGGACAAACACTTTTCCCTGCAGGCCTGGCGGCAGGACCGCAAGACGCGGAAGGCTCGAAAGGCTGCCGAACAAGCAGAGCACACGAAAGAAGATCGATAGGGCAATATCCTTTCAAAAGGGGTTGAATATATTGTAGGAGAGCGCCGGGCGCTGCGGGAAATCATCTGCGATGCCCGGTGCTTTCCGTTGTTTTCTCCGGCTTGCGCACGCATGCAAAAGGGTTTATGCTATACTGTAAAAAAAACGAAAAGGAGCGCACGATGAAGAAGAAAAAACTGACGGTACTGGAAGTTCCCTACGATGCCACGGTATACGCTCCCGGGCCCAGAGAACTGGATCTGTACAATAAGGAAAAGGTCTATGAGACCGCCGGTCTTCCGGTGGAACGCATCACGGTACACTACGAACACGAAAACCATCCCTCCGACCGGGATACTTTCGATTCCCAGATCGCCCTGGGAAAAGAGATTGCCCGAGAAGCGGCAGCGGCGTTTCGAAGAGGAGACCGGGTGTTGATGACCGGGGGGAACTGTGGCCCTGCTGTAGCAGTGGCTGGCGCCCTTCGACAGTCTTTCCCGGGAAAACGATTGGGCCTGATCTGGTTGGATGCCCACGGAGACTTGAACACACCGGAAACGTCCGTATCAGGCATGATCGGCGGAATGCCTTTCGGGGTGTGTTGGGGCAACAGTCTGCCGGAATGGCAGGCTGCCGTGGGCTTGATCCCACCGCTTCTTCAGGAGGATTGCCTTCTTTCGGACGGGCGGAGTCTGGATCCGCCGGAGGAGGAGATGCTGCGGCATTCCCGGATCCGCTTCCTGAATACGGATCAACTGAAAGATATGGAATCGTTTTCAGCAGAGGTCCGCAGAATCGCAGACCGTGTTGAAGGACTCTACCTGCATATCGATGCGGACATATTGGACGGAACGTACGTACCCGACCATAAAACAATCGAATACAACGGGCCCGGCATGGAGGATGTCAAGCGGGCGATCGACGCAGTGATGCTGACAGGAAAAGTGCTGGCCTATGCCGTGGTCTCTGTATACTTCCCCAACGGAAAGCCGGGGAAAGAGATCAGCGCCCGAAGTGGATTGGAACTCGTTCGGCAAGGTCTGCTGGGATGGAAAGAATAAAACCTACAGAATAGAAAAGACCCTTCCACGGCGGCGCAGGAAGGGTCGATTTACATTTAATGGAAAATGTGGTACAATATTCATTGCAGCGTGCGGAGCCAACTCTCCGCCGATGCATCGGAAGGCATGCGCCAGTCTCCTCTGGGAGACAGGCCCAAAGAGATCAGTTTCGGACCGTCGGGCGTACAGTTCCGTTTGAATTGTTGAGAGAAGAAACGCCTGATAAAAACCGTAAGCCATTTTTTGATTTCGGAAGGGGGATAGATCCCTTCAAACGTCTGTTCCGCAAGCCAGCGTACGCGGTCCGGTGCGGCACCGCCCTTGATGCAGTGGAAGATGAAATAATCGTGAAGTTCGTAGGGGCCCACCTGGTCTTCGGTCTGCTGCCGGATGGTTCCGTTGGCGCTTGGAGGAAGCAGTTCCGGGGAAATGGGCGTGTTCAGAATCTCCGTCAGTGTTTCCCGTAAGATCTTCGGATCTCCGGGGACCGCCAGAATCGGTACAGTTTTTTCCATATCTTCCGCAACCGTGGCGATCACGTGGCGGACCAGCCCCTTGGTGATGCCTGCATTGATGCCGTACATCGACATGTGATCGCCGTTGTAGGTGCACCAGCCAAGCGCCGCCTCGGACAGATCACCGGTTCCCACCACCAGACCGTCGTTCTGGTTGGCCAGATCCATCAAAATCTGTGTGCGTTCCCGGGCCTGAGCGTTTTCGTACGTAACATTCGTCAGCGCCGGATCGTGCCCGATGTCCTTGAAATGCTGCAGCACCGATTCGACAATGGAGATCCAGCGGACCCGGCAGCCCAGCTGTTCCATCAGCCTGTCTGCATTGTTTTTCGTATGGCCCGTTGTGCCGAAGCCGTCCATGGCGACGGCCAGGATATCTTCAGGTGGCTGCCCGTTCAATTCCATGGCTTTTTTCGCTGCCAGCAGAGCCAGCGCGGAATCCGATCCTCCGGATACCCCGATCACCGCGGTGCGGACGCGAGCTCGTCGGAGGCGCTCGGCCAGGGCGGTGGCCTGGATGGAAAAAATCTCTCTGCAGTAGGCGGCAGCTTCTTCCGTATCGTCGGGCATAAAAGGCGTTTTTGAACAGGGGCAGAGGAGGCGGTCCGACCGGGTGAGACAGCGTAAGGGGTGCAGGAACACGGTCCTGAAGGCTGGCGGGGCGGCGCAGAGATCGGCGCCCGGATCGAAATTCTGTTCGCAGGTGCGTGCCGTTTGGATTCCTTCATAGTCGATATCTGCCAGAATGCAGACGGAATCCCGGCTCAGTCCGGACGTCTGCCGCAACACATCGCCGGCTTGGGCGATCACGCAGTGACCGGAAAATACCGTGTCCGCAGTGGACTCGGAAGGTCCGGCGGACGCATAGACATAACCGCTTTGATAGCGAAAACTCAGATCTTTTACGAGTGCTGTGCGCACGGCGGACTTCCCGGCGAAATCCGTGGAAGCGGACGGATTGAACAGGGTGGTTGCCCCGGCCAGAATCAGACGGGCACCGGGAGTAACGGGCATCCAGGCATCGTGGCAGACTTCGATACCGAAGGAAAACCCGCTGTCTTCATCGCGGAACAGCAGGTGGCCGAAGGGAACATCTTCTCCGTTCAGACGGATCCGGTCCGATTGCGCGGAGAGGCTGCGGCCCGAACAGAACCACCGGTTCTCATTGAATTCGCCGGTGTTGGGGATGTGCATTTTCGGAACGATGCCCCGGATATGACCGTTTTGCAGTACGGCAGCGCAGTTGTACAGGTTGTTCCTTTCGAGTAGCGGAAATCCGATGATCAACGTGCAATCCAGGTGTTTCGTTCCTTCCGTCAGTGCAGCCAGCCCTTCTGTTACGGCTTCCCGGAGCCGGGCGGAAAAGAAAAGATCTCCGCAGGAATACCCGCTCAGGGACAACTCGGGGAAAAGGACGACTGATGCGCCCTGTTCGTTCGCCAGCTGTGCCTGCCGAATCATTTCCGCGGCGTTCTCCCGGGGATCTGCCAGGCGGACCCGAGGGGAAACTGCAGCGACTCGGATAAAGCCCATTCTCTGCATAATACTACCTCCAGGTAGATTATAGCGCAAAACAATGACGATGCAAAGGAAAAGGAAATAAGGTATACTATTGAAAAGAGTTCTGAAAAGAGAACTCCCGCGGAGGAGGAACCCATGCACAAAGAATATTTCATCAACACGCTGACGCCGGAATCGAGCCTTACCGATTTTTTTCTAGTCAAAGGCATATCGATCCGAACCGGCTCCAACCGGAAAATGTTCCTGGATGTAATCCTGGGCGACGCCACCGGCGAGATCAACGGCAAGAAATGGGATGTGACAGAGGACGAAGCGATCGTCCTCGATCAGATAAAGGAAGGCGATCTGGTCCGAATCAAAGCGGACGTGACGGAATGGAACGGGCTTTTACAGCTGAAAGTCCTTCGGATCCGAAAAGCGGTCAAGGAAGACAAGCTGGAGATGGCGGACTACATCAAGACGGCTCCGGAAGATCCGGCGGCTATGTTCGACTATGTGCTGAACAGCGCCGAACACATCTCCGACCCGGATCTGCAAGGATTGACGCTCCGGTTTCTCCGGGAGAACAGAGAAAAGCTGCTCTACTATCCGGCGGCCATGCGCAACCATCACGCCGAAATGGGCGGGTTGCTCTATCATATCAAGCGGATGCTGATGACCGGCGAAAAAATGTGCGAGATCTATCCGTTTTTGGATCGGGACTGGGTGGTGTGCGGTGTCATTCTTCACGACATGGAAAAACTGAACGAAATCATTTCCAACGAATGGGGCATCTCGCCCGGCTATACGCTGGAAGGCCAGTTGCTGGGGCATCTTGTGCAGGGCGTCAAGAGGGTGGATCGCATGGCCGGAGAAGCCGGGATCCCGGAGGAAAAGGCCCTGATGCTCGAGCATATGATCCTGGCCCATCACTACGAACCGGAGTACGGAAGCCCGAGAAAGCCCTTGTTCCCGGAAGCGGAACTGCTCCACTATCTCGATATGATGGATGCAAAAATGTATGACTTTGAGGATGCTTTGGCGGGGACGCCTCCCGGAGACTTTACACAGAGAGTCCGCACATTGGACGGACGGATGCTGTACAAACCTACATTCAATAAGGACAACGAATGACAGAAGAAAAAACCGGAACCCTGGCGGAACGGATTTTTTACAACGAGGAAAACTTCTTCTCGATCTCGATTTTCGAGACCGAGCACGAGCAGTTCTGTGCCGTGGGCTATCTGCCTTATGCGGAAAAAGGACGAAAATACACGCTGTGGGGCTCCTGGAAAACCCATCCCAAGTACGGCGAGCAGTTTGCGTTCACATCGTACGAAGAAAAAGAGCCGGAAACCGAGGCAGGCCTCGTCTCATTTTTGTCCTCGGGGATGCTTCGGGGCGTAGGTCCCGTGACGGCCCGGGCCATCGTTAAGACTTTCGGTCCGGAAACCATGAACGTATTGAACAGGCAACCGGAACGCCTGACGGAAGTGCCGGGCATCGGCGAAGTCAAGGCTGCGGCCATCGTCGAAGGATATCAGGAACGACGGGAGCTGGCCGATACGGTCCTGGCGCTGCAGGCATTCGATATTTCTTCCGTGACCGCGATGAAGCTCTATCGGGTGTACGGCGCAGAGGCGGCGAGTAAAGTTCGCGAGAATCCCTATCAGCTGATTGAAGACGTGTTCGGCATCGGATTTCAAAAGGCGGATCGGATCGCCCGCAGCATGGGGATCGAAGCCCGGGATCCGCAGCGGATCCGCAGCGGCATCCTCTACAATCTGAGTCTGGCGGCCAATGGCGGAGATACTTTCGTCTATCGCAAACCCTTTTGCGAGCAGACAGCCCGGCTCCTGGACGTGACCTGTCAAGAAGTGGAGGAAGTACTGTACGAAGCTGTCATCGAAGGCGATCTGTATGCAGATGCGGCGGAGGGCGCAGAACTCCTTTATCTGGACCGTTTTTACAGAGCCGAGCAGCGTGTGGCGGGGAAATTGATGCAATTGGCCCATGCGGAGCTCTCTCATCTGACCGGAGATTTGGAAAGCATGATCCGGCGTACGGAAACCGACCGGCGCATCCGGCTTTCCGACAAGCAGAAGCAGGCGATCCTCACATCGCTGCAAAACGGCGTGTGTGTGATCACCGGCGGCCCCGGAACGGGAAAGACAACGATCATCGATGCGATCCTGTATATCCTCACGTCCAACGGCATTCGGACTGCTCTGGCAGCTCCTACGGGGCGAGCCGCCAAACGCATGAGCCAGGCCACAGGCTACGATGCGTCTACGATCCACAGGATGCTGGAGTACTTTTATTCGGAAAACGAAGCGAACATGCGATTCGGCCGAACGGAAGAAAATCCCCTGGAATACGACTGCATCATCATCGACGAAATGTCCATGGTGGACATCCTTCTCATGGAGGGTCTGGTGAATGCGGTCCGTCCGGGAACGCGCCTCATTCTGGTGGGGGATGCGGACCAGCTTCCGTCGGTAGGGGCGGGAAACGTACTCCGGGACATCTTGCGCAGCGATACGATCCACTCGATCCGGCTCACGGAGATCTTCCGGCAGGCACGGGAAAGCCTGATCGTCGTGAATGCCCACCTGATCAATCGGGGAGAGTATCCGTCCTATAACGAAAAGGACAGAGACTTTTTCTTCATCGAACGGAACCGGGAACCCGATATCCTGGAAACGATTAAAGATCTTTGCACACGGCGGCTCCCGAACTACTATCAGAAGTGCGACGTGCTTTCGGACATCCAGGTGCTGACACCGATGAGAAAAGGTTTCTTGGGGAGCCTCCGCCTGAATCAGGAGCTTCAGGCCATCCTCAATCCTCCATCCCGGGAAAAGGCTGAGAAAAAACTGGGGGACAGAACGTTTCGGCAAGGGGACAAGGTGATGCAAAACAAAAACGATTACCGCATCGCCTGGCGCAATCTCCGGGACTTCTCCGAAGGGGAAGGGGTCTTCAACGGAGATATCGGCATCGTTCAGAGCGTGAACCACGAACAGGGCAGACTCGGTGTTTTGTTCGAGGAAGAGCGTCTCGTACAGTACGACTTTACACAGCTGGACGAACTGGAAAGCGCCTTTGCCATGACGGTCCATAAGAGCCAGGGCTCGGAATTTCCGGTGGTCATCCTGCCTATGACCCGCTTTCCGCCCATGCTGGCGACACGCAATCTTCTCTATACGGCAGTTACTCGGGCACGGCTCGGCGTTATCCTGGTGGGTCTTCCGGAAGTCTGCTTCGCCATGGTGGAGAACGATACGATCGCCGAACGGCAGTCGGGACTGGCACACCGCTTGCGACGTCTTTGGGAGCTGATGGATGGATAGCAGGAAACCGGGCATGCTCCGCCGGCTGGCGGAGCTGGTATATCCGAGAAATATTTACTGCATGCGCTGCGGAGACACCATCGATGACTCCAGGCGCCACGGGTTGTGCGATGTGTGTATCCGCTGCATCCCCTGGGCCGGGGAAAATCCGTTTCAGGCCTATATGGATGAGTTTGCGTTTGACGATGTCTGGCCTGTGGTCCGCTACGGCGCCCACGTACGGGGGATGGTCCACGGTCTCAAACTCCACGGCCAGACGTATATCGCCCGCAATGTGGGGCAGCTTCTGGCGGAGCGCGTCCTGATGGAGTCTGCATCCTGGCATGTGATGACGGCCGTTCCGCTCCATCGGGAAAAACAGAGAAGAAGAGGCTATAATCAGGCGGCGATGCTGGCCGAGTACGCAGCTGCGGAACTGGGCGTGGCGTGCAGGACGGATCTGCTGATCAAGCCTCGTGTTACCGGATCGCTGCGACTTGCCGACAGCCGGATGCGCCGGCACATGTTGGCCGACGCTTTCAAAGTGCCGGACTGCAAGCGTCGGGAAATTGCCGGAAAGCACGTCCTGCTGGTGGACGACGTGTGCACTACGGGAAGCACGGCCGATGCCTGTGCGAGAGCGCTGAAGGAAGCCGGAGCTGCGGGCGTGACGCTCTTGTGCTTTGCCGCCAGCGCAGGATACAGAAAGGGAGAAGACGCTTGAACATTCCATAAAACGTTCCGATCCACATCCGAAAGCGGGGATTGCCCGGGTCTGCGGTTGAAAGTCCATGCCGGCTATGGGCAAAAGGACCCACGTAAGCCGCTCGCAGAGCGGGCGGTGATCATGGCATAGCTTAGAGGTAAGTCCTCGGGGATACCCCGATCAAGGCGAGTGTGGGGGCAAAGACCGGGTCAGCCGGGCAATCCGCGCTTTCGGCAAATTCTGTTTCTTTATCGAATAAATAAAGGAAACCGGATCGGAACGGCGTATAGCATCAATAACACGAAATACCAAAAAGGAGGTCCGACGATGAAAGTGATCATTACGACAAAAAATTTCAATGCAAGCGACCAACTCAAGGAGAGAATCGAAAAGAAATTTCAGAAGCTGGACAAGTATTTTTCCAAGGAAATCGTGGCGAACATCATGCTGAGCAACGAAAAGGGCAATCTCCAGAAGCTGGAGGCGACGATCAACGCCGCCGGGATGATCTTCCGCGCGGAAGAAAAAAACCAGGATATTTACTATTGTCTGGATAAGGTGCTGGACCGGTTGTCCAGTCAAATGTCCCGGTTCAAGACGAAGATGGTCAAGCGGCACAAAGACCAGAAAGAAATCCTTCTGTCCGCAGTACCGGACGCCCGGGACACTGCCGAAGACATCGCCGTGGTCAAAACCAAACGCTTCGCCATCCACCCCATGAGCACCGAAGAGGCCATCATGCAGATGGAACTTCTGGAGCACAGCTTTTTCGTTTTTCTGGACGAGGAAGCCGACGGAGTGTGCGTCGTGTACAAGAGAAAAGACGGATCCTACGGACTCCTGGTTACCGAAAAGTGATCAACACCGTGTTCGGTGCGGCGGGCTTTGCCCGCCGTTTTTTTTCGAACTCGATACGGTCCGGTATAATACAATTCGGTGACAAATCCCTGCGGGATATTGTATTTGCTCCTTCTTTTCTGTAAACTGAAAGACAGCGATCGATAAAGGAGTGCTCATGAGCAGCTACATGACCGGGATACTGACAGGAATAGGATTTACCGATGTGGTGGATGTAGCCATCATCTCTTTTGTCGTATACAAACTCCTGGGATTTATCCGAATGTCCAGAGCGCAGCAATTGGCGAAAGGGCTCCTCATTCTGGTGATTGCGTCGTTCATATCGGACACATTCAATTTTTATACGGTCAATTGGTTCCTCAGCAAAGTGCTGGACGTGGGGCTGATCGCTTTGGTCGTAGTCTTTCAGCCGGAACTTCGACGGGGACTGGAATTTTTGGGAAGAGGAAAATTCGGATCCAAACAGTTTTCCATGGATAAAGAGCGCATGAAAGAAACAGCCGACGTCCTGGTTCGGGCCGTGGAGTTTTTTGCGGCCACGAAGACCGGGGCGCTCATCGTGATCGAACGGGAGACGGCGCTCATGGATATCGCAGAGACCGGAACGATCCTGGATTCAGCCCTCACCGAGCCCTTGATCGAGAATTTATTTTTCAAAGGATCACCGCTGCACGACGGCGCTGTCATTTTGCGAGACGACCGTATATATGCGGCCGGATGTGTATTGCCGCTCACAGAGAATAACAATTTGAGCAAGGATCTGGGTACACGCCATCGCGCCGGAATCGGAATCACGGAAGTATCCGATGCGGTCGTCCTGATCGTTTCCGAGGAAACCGGCATCATTTCCATGGCTGTGGACGGGAAGCTTTCCCGTTTCCTCGATTTGAAAACAGTGGAAAAAATGCTTCTCAATCATTATATGAGCAAATTAAACCGCACAAAAGCAGGGAAGGATCGGATCATCCAGTTCTTCGGAAGGAAAAGCAATGGGTAGCTCATCATGGCTGGATAAAATCATATCGGTTGTGATTGCCCTGATCCTGTGGGTCTATGTGGTGAATGTGATCAATCCGCCTTCGTCGACCACCGTTTCCGCTGTGCCCGTTCAGCTTCTGAATCAGGAAGTGCTGGCGGCCAGCAACCTGGCCATTGCGGGAACAGACAGGTATCACGTGGATGTTGTCGTGGAAGGGACCCGGTCCGATGTGCTTGCCCTTCAGCCCGACCAGGTGACGGCGACAGCGGATCTCTTCGGGATGAGCAAGGGACAAAACTATCTCGTGGTTTCCGTGAGCGTACCGGAGCGCATTACCGTGACAGAGATCAAATCCGGGCGGATTCCCGTCCTGATCGACGAACTTGTCAGCGTACAGAAGCCGGTGGAGCTCCAGATCCTGGAGGAGATTGCGCGCCATGAAATCGGCAGCGTCTCCCTTCAACCCCAGGAGATCAGTGTCATGGGCGCCAAATCGATCGTGGATCTGGTTCGATCTGTGCGCATCCAGATTTCTTCGGCGGCGTTGACCGAAACGCCGGCCAAGTTTCAGCTTTCTGCGGATGCCGTGGGCGCGGACGGCGAACCGATCTACAACGTAAGGTTGTCCCATGCCTACGTGGAACTGACCGCAGCGTTGTATCAGACGAAGACGGTCCCGCTGGAAGTGCCGCTGGAAGGAGTGCCGGCCCAGAACATGGAGGTTACGGGGAAGGATATCCCCGAAGAAATCACCGTCAAAGGAAGCGCCCAAATTCTCCAGACCGTGGAAGCTGTGGTGGCAGAACCGTTGAATATCGACGGAATTGCCGAGGATGCGACGCTGCCGGTGGTACCGATCCTGCCCACCGGCGTGGAAGTCGCCGAAGAAAGTCTGCAGCTGCAGGCGAATTTCACACTGGCCCATATGGAAGAAATCTTCTTTGACTACGGTCCGAAGGATGTGTGGATTTATAATATTCCGGAGGGATATCAAGTGGACGTGATCACTGCCGGGATCACCGTAACAGCACGAGGAGAGGACGCCGTAGTCAATGTACTTCAGCATACAGATCTGCAACCGGCGATTGACGCATCGCTCCTTTCTCCGGGACTCGGAGAAGCGATGCTGACGCCGCGGTACACCCAGCAGCTGGTGCAGATCCGCATTTCTCCCGCTACGGTCAGGGTCCGGGTTAGAATCTCCGAAGAACAACCGGAAGAACTGTAAATCAGGAAGGACAGAGAGGATAAAATATGGGAAGACTGTTTGGAACAGACGGCGTGCGAGGCATTGCCAATTCAGAACTGACGGCCAATCTGGCATTCAAGCTGGGGAAAGCCGGGGCCTACGTATTGAGCAAGGAAGACGAGCGGCCTGTGGTCTTGATCGGAAAAGATACGCGCATCTCCGGAGACATGCTGGAAGATGCCCTGAGTTCGGGTGTCTTGTCCATGGGCGGAAACGTAATCAAAGTGGGCGTGCTGCCCACACCGGCCATCGCTTATTTGGTTCGCTACTTTCACGCAGATGCGGGCGTGGTCATTTCGGCCTCCCACAATACATTCGAACACAACGGCATCAAGTTCTTCAACAGCGAAGGATTCAAATTGGATGACGATCTGGAAGAAGAGATCGAAGACATCATCACAAGAGATCTGGACGTTTCCAGCCACATCACCGGTGCCCAGCTGGGCCGGATGGTGGAACAGAAGAACGACGCCCTGGCATTGTACGCGGAATTTCTGGCCCAGACCATCAGCGTGGACATCCGCGGGATGGAGATAGCCGTAGACTGTGCCAACGGCGCCGCCAGTCTGGTGGCGGAAAAAGTGTTCAGCTCATTGGGTGCAAAACTTCATATCATTCACAATCGACCCGACGGGATCAACATCAATCACAACTGTGGATCTACCCATCCGGAAGATCTCCAGGAAACAGTCCGCAAGACGGGCGCTTCCGTCGGACTTGCCTTTGACGGAGATGCAGACCGGCTCATTGCCGTGGATGAGAAAGGAGACGTGGTAGACGGAGATCGCACCATGTACATCTGTGCAAAGATGCTGAAAGAGACCGATGCGCTTCCCTTTGATCTGGTTACCACGACCGTGATGAGCAACATCGGATTTCATAAAGCCGTCGAAGCGCTGGGGCTGAAAGCGGAAGTCACTCAGGTCGGCGACCGATACGTGCTGGAACGCATGATCAAGACAGGATGCGTGATCGGCGGCGAACAGTCCGGCCATATCATTTTCCGGAACCATACTACCACCGGAGACGGAATCTTGTCGGCGCTGCAGCTTCTGCAGGCCATGAAGCTGGCGAACAAGCCTTTGTCGGAACTGGCTGCGGAAGTGGTTCTCTATCCGCAGGTGCTCAAAAATGCAAAGGTACGCAACGAGAATAAAAAGCGTCTGGAAAAGGACAAAGATATCCTCGAGGCCATTCGCGAAGTGGAAGAAAAACTCCACGGCGAGGGGCGAGTGCTCATTCGACCCTCCGGGACCGAACCGCTGGTCCGGGTGATGATCGAAGGAAAAAAACAGGACGAGATCACATTGCTGGCGGAAAATCTGGCCCAGCTGATCACCCGAAATCTGGGCTAGCGCTCCGGTTGCGTTCATCAGAAAACTTAACATACATTTAACAACAGCAAGGGGATATTCTTAACCTTGCTGTTTTATATTATGGTTGCAAGATAAAATTGTGATCAGCAAGATGAGACAGGAACCGTAAGGAGATAAAATGATGAAAAAAATGATCGGAATCGTTCTCGTTCTGACACTGGCCCTCGGCTTGGCGGCCTGCGGCGGCGGTGACGAGACAGGCGGAGAGCAGAAGCCTTCGATGATCAGTGTGGTATCCCGTGAAGAAGGCTCCGGAACGCGGGGCGCGTTCATTGAGCTTGCGGGCATCGAGGAAAAGGATGCTGCGGGCAACAAGGTCGACAGGACCAGCGAGATGGCAGAAATCAGCAACAGCACATCGGTGGTGATGGCAACCGTCATGGGCAATAAGAGAGCGATCGGGTACATTTCACTGGGCTCCATGAACGACGACGTGAAAGCGCTGGCCATTGACGGAGCAGATGCAACGGTGGACAACATCAAGAGCGGCGCCTACTCCATCGCCCGCCCCTTCCACTTAGCCACGCTGGGTGCCGCGAGTCCTGCCGCCGCCGACTTTCTCGCCTTTGCCATGAGTGCCCAAGGGCAGGCGGTCGTGGAAGAAAGCGGCTATATCAGTGCGGCTGCCGGCGGTGATTACAAGCCTTCCGGGACCGCCGGACAGGTACGCATCGCCGGATCCTCCTCTGTGACGCCGGTCATGGAAAAGCTCAAAGAGGCGTATGTGGGTTTGAATCCCTCGGCCGACATTCAGATCCAGCAGAGCGACTCCACCACCGGTATGACTTCGGCCATCGAAGGGATCTGCGACATCGGTATGGCGTCCCGGAATTTGAAGGACAGCGAGCTGGAGGCCGGACTGGAGCCCGTCGTATTGGCCATGGACGGGATCGCCGTCATCGTCAACCGGGAAAATCCGGTGAGCGCCATGACGTTGGATCAGGTGAGAAGTGTTTTTATCGGTGAAACGACAGATTGGAATGAAATAGGAGAATAAGAATGAAGTCCTTTCGGGAAAACTTCATGAAAGCGATTTTTCTGAGTGCTGCCTGCACGTCCATTGCGGCGGTGGCACTCATTTGCTATTTCATGTTCAGCAGCGGACTGCCTACCATTGCCCGAATCGGCCCGGCGGAATTTTTACTCGGTCGGAGTTGGAAGCCTCTGAACGATCTGTTCGGTATATTCCCCATGATCATCGGCAGCCTTTGGGTGACCGCAGGCGCCATGGTGGTGGGCGTGCCCGTCGGCTTGCTCACCGCAGTGTTTCTCGCCCGATTCTGTCCCTCCCGTCTCTATCGCATGCTGAAGCCCGCCGTGGAACTCCTGGCCGGGATCCCTTCCATCGTGTATGGATTTTTCGGATTGGTGGTGATCGTTCCCATTCTTCAGGAATTGCTGGGGACTAACGGGAAGGGGATCATTACGGCGTCGATCCTGCTGGGCATCATGATCCTGCCTACGATTATCGGCGTTGCGGAAGCGGCCATACGCGCCGTACCGGAAAGCTATTACGAGGGAGCCCTGGCGCTGGGCGCCACGCATGAGCGAAGCGTATTTACCACAGTCCTTCCCGCCGCGAAGTCGGGAATCCTTGCCGCCGTCATTCTGGGGGTCGGTCGAGCGATCGGCGAGACCATGGCGGTGATCATGGTGGCGGGAAATCAAGCTGTTGTTCCCGGATCTCTGACCTCCGGTGTGCGGACCATGACCGCCAATATCGTGTTGGAGATGGGTTATGCCACAGACCTGCACCGGGACGCGCTGATTGCTACCGCTGTGGTTCTTTTCGCGTTTATCCTCATCATCAATCTTTCCTTTTCTCTCATCAAAAGGAGGATGAAATAAATGAAAAACGGCAGAAAAGCAACAATGAAACAAATGCTGGCATCCTATCGGAGAAGCCCCTCCTCCCTGATGCTGCGCATCTTGGTGATTCTGGCGGCCGCCACCACTGCCTTTGTCCTTCTGACGATTATCGGGTACATCGTGATGCGGGGCATTCCTCACATCAACGCCGGGCTCTTTGCCTGGGAGTATACGACAGAGAACGTTTCCATGATGCCGGCCGTCATCAATACGATCACCATGACGGCGCTGGCTCTGGCACTGGCCGTACCCATCGGGATCTTCTCCGCCATCTATCTGGTGGAGTATGCCCGCAGGGGCAACCGGCTGGTCAGCCTGGTGCGTATTACCGCAGAGACGCTGTCGGGCATCCCGTCCATTGTCTATGGATTGTTCGGCTTTCTGCTGTTTGCCATCTCCCTGGGCTGGGGGCTTACGTTCCTGGGCGGCGCTCTGACGCTGGCCGTCATGATCCTGCCCCTGGTGATGCGCACGACGGAAGAAGCGCTGATCGCTGTACCGGACATGTACCGGGAAGGCAGCTTCGGGCTGGGCGCCGGCAAGCTGCGCACTGTTTTTCAGATCGTTCTTCCCGCGGCGATCCCCGGTATTCTGGCCGGTGTGATCCTGAGCATCGGGCGAATCGTAGGCGAAACCGCGGCGCTGATCTTCAGCGCCGGCACCATCGCCGGTGTCCCCTCCTCGCTGATGGATTCGGGCCGGACGCTCTCGGTGCACATGTACGCCCTGCTTTCCGAAGGACTGTATATGGATGAAGCCTATGCAACCGCAGTAGTGCTCCTTCTCCTGGTCGTTGTGATCAATACCTTGTCGGCCGTCGTGGCCAGAGCTTTTTCCCGGAGGTAAAATGTGTTGGATAAGTTTACGATAGAAAATGTTGATTTATATTACGGTGACTTTCAGGCCTTGAAAAGCATCAACATGAAAATCCCGCCCAGGGAAATCACCGCCTTGATCGGACCTTCCGGCTGCGGAAAATCCACGCTGCTCAAGAGCCTCAACAGGATGAACGACCTGGTGGAGGATTGCCGGATCACCGGCAGTGTGCTGTTGGACGGAGAGGATATATACGGCGGGATGGATGTGAACCTGCTGCGAAAAAGGGTAGGCATGGTGTTTCAAAAGCCCAATCCTTTTCCCATGAGCATTTACGACAATGTGGCCTATGGTCCCAGGACCCACGGGATTCGTTCCAAAGTGTTGCTGGACGAGATCGTGGAACAGGCGCTTCGCGACGCGGCGATCTGGGATGAGGTGAAGGATCGTCTGAAAAAGAGCGCCCTTGGCGTATCCGGCGGCCAGCAGCAGAGGATCTGTATCGCCCGGGCTCTGGCAGTAGAGCCGGAGGTGCTTTTGATGGATGAACCCACCAGCGCCCTGGATCCCATCTCAACTTCTAAAATCGAGGGGCTTGTGTTAGAATTAAAAGAAAAATATACGATCGTGATCGTCACACACAATATGCAGCAGGCAGCCCGGACATCGGACAAAACGGCATTCTTTCTTCTGGGCGAAGTGGTGGAGTTCGGCGAGACCGAACAGATCTTCTCCATGCCGGCACAGCAGAAGACGGAAGACTATATCACAGGGAGGTTTGGATGATGGTGCGCAAAAGGTTTGATGAACAGCTGGAAGAGCTGAATGTTCAATTGATAGAGATGGGCGCCCTGTGCGAGGATGCGATCAATCTGGCTGTGGATGCTTTCTTAAAGAGGGACGTGTCGGAGATTCAGGGAAAATTTCACCTGGAGGAAGTCATCGATCAAAAGGAGAAGGATATCGAGGCCCTCTGCCTCAGATTGCTTCTCCAGCAGCAGCCGGTGGCGTCGGATCTACGGACAATCTCTTCCGCGCTCAAGATGATCTCCGACATGGAGCGCATCGGAGATCAAGCGGAAGATATCGCTGAGATCACGAAGCACATCGCAGATCGGGATCTCGTGAGTTCCACGCATATCGAAGACATGGCCAAGGCGACCATCAAAATGGTGACGGAAAGCGTGGAGTCTTACGTGCAGAAGGATTTTGAGCTGGCACAGGCCGTCATCGATTACGACGATGTGGTGGATGGCTTGTTCAACCGTGTCAAAGAGGAACTGACCCGGATCATCCTGGCTGACCGGGACCGGGCTGAGTATTGCATGGATGTGCTGATGATCTCCAAGTATTTTGAGCGGATCGGAGATCACGCCACCAACATTGCCGAATGGGTCCAATTTGCACTGACAGGAAAACATGCGGAGGAATCCTGATGATCTACATTCTGGAAGATGACAGTGCGATCCGTGAGCTCATCGTTTATACGCTGGGGCACCAGAGCCTGACCGGCAGAGGTTTTGAGAAGCCTTCCGATTTCTGGCAAGCTGTGAGCGAGGAACTCCCGCAATTGATCCTTCTGGACATCATGCTGCCCCAGGAGGACGGCCTTTCCGTCCTGAAGCGGCTCCGAAGCAATGCTTCCACGGCGGGCATTCCG
Source organism: Clostridiales bacterium (assembly GCA_012729355.1). Lineage (GTDB taxonomy): Bacteria > Bacillota > Clostridia > Peptostreptococcales > Anaerovoracaceae > UBA10908. The sequence goes on along the minus strand of JAAYDG010000026.1, from coordinate 877 downwards.
GTGATCCTTCTCACTGCCAAGAGCAGCGAGTACGACAAGGTGACCGGACTGGACATGGGCGCTGATGATTATGTGGCGAAGCCCTTTGGTATGATGGAGCTGCTCTCCCGGATCCGGGCGCTTCTCCGGCGAACCGATCAGGCATCGAAGCCCTTGGCGGAATACGCTATCGAAAATCTGCATGTTTGCCCTGCAAAGCACCAGGTCCTTGTGGAGGGTCGGGAGATCCGGCTGACGCTCAAGGAATACGAGTTGCTTTGCTTTTTGCTGGAAAATCGCGGCATCGTTTTGAGCCGGGATCAGATCCTGCGAAAAATCTGGGGCTATGATTTTGACGGCGAAAACCGTACGGTGGATGTACATATCCGAAATCTTCGCAGCAAACTGGATACGGCGGGAGATCTGATCCGGACCGTTCGGGGCGTGGGTTATAAATTGGGAGGATCTTCATGATTCGGCGCATTTATCGATCTACTTTTATCGTGGTTCTGACAACGCTTTTCCTCTGCGTCGTGCTATTTGCGGGCACGCTCTACGGGTATTTTGAAAGCAGAATGTTCGGGATGCTGGAACAGAGCGCTTCTTATATTGAGTCTGCGCTGGAAAATCAGGGATTGTCATATCTGGAATCGCTTCCTCCGGGAGGCGATCGGGTGACATTGATCGATTCCGCAGGGATCGTTCTGTATGACAACTATGCCGATCCGGCCTCCATGGAGGACCATTCGGACCGGGAGGAGATCATCCTCGCCCGGGCGCAAGGGCAGGGCCGGAGTGCGAGAGAATCGGCCACGCTGGGGCAGAAGACCCTGTATTATGCCAAGCTGTTGAGCGACGGATCTGTCCTGCGGCTCTCCGCTGCGCAGCAATCCGTAAG